>JACMKO010000548.1 GCA_014380065.1 Leptolyngbya sp. ES-bin-22
TAAGCTCTGCCAACTCTGATTGACTGATACCAATTTGAATTGAAAAGACGACACATCTTGTAGGGGCAAGGCAATGCCTTGCCCCTACCCAGCGATTGGATCTGTAGCCATCGTGCTTTAAATTGG
The DNA here is from genome assembly GCA_014380065.1 of Leptolyngbya sp. ES-bin-22. Lineage (GTDB taxonomy): Bacteria > Cyanobacteriota > Cyanobacteriia > Leptolyngbyales > Leptolyngbyaceae > Stenomitos. The sequence goes on from JACMKO010000548.1 coordinate 127, forward strand.
TATGACAAAGCTACTGAAAGCCTGATTGTTCCCTTTCTTACACGCACTTTCAGTTCGGGGTGGGGCAGACGATCGCCAAACGATTTATCGGTCAACCAGTTTCCAACCTTCTGCCAACCAGGACTCTAGCTGCGGGAAATTGATAGCGTGTAAGCATGCTGCCCTTTGGCACGATCGCCCACATAGACTGCATAGGTGCCTTTATTCCATCGTCCCGGAATCGTAACTTTGCCGTTAGAGTAGCTATCGGCTGGAACACAGAACTCTTGACCGGAGCCACTGCGGATGAGCAAGGCTGGCTCACCAGACGCTTGCAGCATAAATTGCAAGTTTGCATCTTCCGTCACTTGAATGACGTGATTGGGTGCAGCCGCGATGGAGCCAGCGCAACCTTTACTATCTTGCTTACTGCCACCGGATGTACCGCTCAGTTGAACTGTTTCTGAGCCTGGAGTAATGGCAACCGCTTGACTGAGAACAGTTGATGACGTGCCCAGCGCGATCGCAGCGGCAATCGGAACAACTAACCAACGTCTAAATTTTTTCATTTGACTCATCTCCACCAAAACTTGGAACACATGTCATAGACTCAGTATTACAAGTCGTGATAGTGGCGACCAACTAAATGTACCTGTTCCCAGAGTGGCACTTGTTGAAGTAGGTGTGACGTAGGGGATTGCGGCGTTATTGATCACAACTGAAGTTTCTTTTGGCTCTCGTTTCAGATTCCGCTCGACTGAGCAGTTTCGTCACCTAACGCTTGATTATTCTAACCATCGATCGCGCCCTGCCTTCTGCCTTCTACTTCCTCACTTCTACCCAGGTTGGCGGTATTGCTCAATTAACGTGGGCAGATGGTCATAGCCATCCACACCAATCATGGCAATGAGTTCGGGTCGAAGTTGAGCTAAGGTAGCCGAAAACGCCTCGCCCAGTTGCCCCTGGAGAATGGTCAGGAGTCCGGCGGGCTGTCGCCAATCGCGGGAGGCGATGGTTTCGAGGAAGTACATCCCCAAGCAACCTGCATAAATGGCGCGCTTTGTCTCTTGCAAGCGGTAGTATGCTTCTGCTAAATACGCCAGGTTCAGCCCTTGCAGATACAAATCTCCCGAAACTTGAGCGGCTTTGAGTCCTTCTGCTAGATAGTCGATCGCGACTTGGGGTTGCTCTAAAACGACGTGGGCAATGCCCAAACTGTTGAAAGCAAACGCCTGACTTTGACGATCGCCTAACTGCTCCGCCAGTTTCAAGCCCTGCTGTAAATAGCTAATAGCAGCTTCGTAAAGCTCTGGTTCAGCGTGCTCTACCTGCTGCGCTTGAAGCACTTCACTATAGCCCAGATTGACTAAAGCATTCGCTTCGCCTAAGCGATCGCCCGCTTGACGGCTGAGAATCAGCGCCCGCTGGCTGTAATTAATGGCATCGCTGTAGTGTTTCTGGGCAACGCAGGTACGGCTGAGATGGTTTAAATTAGCGATTTCACAGGGACGATCGCCTGCCTCTGACGCGATCTCTCTAGCAATTTCGTGGAATTCTTTCGCTCGCTCGAGCAGCCCTTGTGCCCGTTCAGAGGAGCCAATTAACGTCAGGATGCGTGCCTTTTCTTGCGTACCTTCCACTCGCTTCAGCGGTTCATTCAAGTAGTTCACGATGCTTCGCAGTTGGCTGCCAGGAAAGGAGGCGAACACACCTCCATAAAGGGGAAAGTAAGGGCGCTGAGCGAACGAGCGCAAAATTTGTAGGGTGACTTGAAATGATCCCTCTGAAAATTGACTTTTGTGGAATGAGTTCAGCGCCGTCGCCTGGTCAAAGCCTCGTGCCAGTTGAGACCAGAGGATTGAGAACGCCAGGAAGGTAGAGATCGATAGCTTTGCGCCAACTTTAGCATCGTAGACGAGGCGATCGAACCAGGCGACCAATCCTTGCTGAAGATACTGTAAGAGGATCACTAATTCCACCCAGGTGCTGGTATCTAAGGCGGCGATACGAGCGGCAAACTCACTCGCCGATTCATTGAGCGCCAGTGCCCGAAACAATTGGATCAGCAGAGGATTCGTTAACTGTTTTGACCACACAGTCCACGGGTTTCCCTGTCCTGGCGTACTAGCAAACCCTAGTGACTGCCCCTGGTCGTAGATCCAACTGACAAGATAATTTTGTACACCGTCCCACGACATCAGCCCTTGACGAATGCCTGCTGCTAGCTGATACAGCTCTTGCTGTGTCTCGCTGCTGCTTAAGTCGCCCCGCTGCTGGAGCGCTACTGCAAGCTGTTTAAGTTGACTGGCGCTGAGGCACTGGGGCTGGTTTGGGTCGATCGCCCGCAAAAACTCGGTGAGGCGTTGTGCTGCTTCAGCCGTAATAATGTTTTGGATGACGCTGGCGATCGCTTCTGTTGCCTGGTTCTGTTGCTGCCAGCGCTCCCATTCGCCCTGAATCGTTTGCAGGGCGCGACGGCTCCGCGCTGCCTTCGCTTGCTTCAACTCATCGGTTTCAGTCTCAAGCCGCGTCTGCACACTTTCAACCTGCGTTTGCAAGCAGCGCTCGAACAATTCACCCGTACCGGGACTGACCCCTTCAACGAGCAGTTGATAGACCTGTTCCTTCGAGCGAATGTTGCCCTTCAGGGTCATCTGCACAATCTGATCAATCAGTTGTAGGTAGGAATCGGAGGGAGAAAGATCTGACATACAGACACGCTAGCAAAGTAAAACAAATTTGTGGTGCCGCTGCCGTCTTACCAATGGGGGAAAGTACGTTAAGCCTTGTCCACAGGTATTGTCAGTGCAGCGTACACGCGATCGTGAGAAGGCTCAATCATCTCACTAGACGCGCTTTTATTAAATGCACTTGAGCTTGTAAATTTGATGGCATAAACTTGTCAACCTCAACCAAGGTCAAAGCGCCTTGGCTGTCTGACCCAAGTGCCTCAAAAGGATGTCTGGTTTGACTTGAGGCTGGCGATTAAAAGCGTGGCTAAATGAGTAAAGTCTGCCGACACGGATGCAGAGCTACAAGGGTTTGAGAACCCGAAAAGGCGAGTTTTGTCTCTACAGCCGCACTTACCCTTCGGGAGCGCCACACGAACGATCGCCAAGCGTAGAGCTGGCTTAGGCTACTCGAACGGCTCTTCTTGCTCCTCAGCTCAATCATGATCCCATCCACGAATGCATGGGTGAATAAATAAGTGTTCAACGCTAAAGAATTGGGCTAAATTTAAGCATTGAACAAAGCCCTTGCTGGGTGGACGTTAAGGAGCAACCATATGAACCATCTCAAGCGGTCCGGTAGGCAAATAACACAAGGCCGTAACGCCTCAGTAATCTTGGGTGGCGCTGCACTTGCTGCTGGTATGATGCTGAGCGCTCCATCGGCAGCAACGGCGCAGGCTGCCTATGGCAGTTATGTAGGTGCTGGGGTCGCTGTTGGCTTGACGCACGGCGACCCAGGAGAGCCCGAGCGTACGTCAGGTGTCATTGCTGCTCGCTATAAATTTCTCAAACTACCGATTTCGGTCAGGGCACAGGCGTTGATTGGTAAACGCACGACACTGGTTCCCACAGTTTCCTACGACCTGCCCATTAATTGGCGTACCGATGCGTACATCGGGGTGGGTGCTGCGGTTACCCTGGATGACGATCGCACCACACCGCTGGGTAACAAGACCAGTTTTGCGATTCAACCCGGCATCGACTATGTGTTGCCCAATAGCCAAGCGGTGATCTTTGGCAACGCTGTGATTGCCTTTGATGCCTATCGTAAGGGAGGAAACACGGCGGCCTCGATTCAGGCTGGCGTTGGCTTAAGGTTTTAGGGTGGCGAAGAAGCTGTCGTCTGAGGATCAGACTAGAGACTATGGACGACAAACGCTCCGACTAAACATCCACTAGCGATAGTGGTCGTAAGGGTAACGCCACCGTAAAGATTCTCCCGACACCAGCCTAGCTACGAAGCTGGATCTGACCTTCGTGCAGCTCTACGCACTGTTTGACGATCGCCAGCCCTAATCCGGTGCCTTGAATTTTGCCAACATTGCCGCAGCGGTAAAACGTTTCAAACAAATGGGCTTGATCTTTGATGGGAATACCAATGCCCTGATCTTGCACATGAAAGATAGCGGTGTCGTTCTGGCAGCAGAGTTTAAACTGAATGTCGCCTCCGTGAGGCGAGTATTTGAAGGCGACGGCAAGGCCAGTTTTGTTGAACAGACAGCAGAGCTTGAGGCAGAACTGCGACTCCGTCTTGCTTCCCAGCGATGTGTGTATGGGACTCCACCCGCTGACCGTGGATGAGGAGCGCCCGCCAAGCATGGACACAAGATGAAGCTCAATGCCCCTGAGACTTGGAGTCCCCCCACCGAAACCGTTGAGCGTGATGCCCTTCAACTGGGACGGGTGCCGGTGCCGCGCTGGCGTGACTACCCTTTCTGGCAAGCCCCCAAGCACCCGATGGCGATCAGCCGAGTCGAGGTGCTGGAGACCCGCACGGGCAAGCGCCGCTTTAACCCACTCTGGTTGGCATGGTTGGGCAAAACGCTGCCGCCCTTAGAGACCCTCTGGCTGAAAGACTGCCAGCGCTTTGCCCTAGAGCACTGGTATTGCTTGAGCCAGCAGCGGTTAGATTGGACACAGCCGCAGTGCCGTTCAGTTCAAGCCCGTGAACGCTGGAGCGACCTGATGCCCTGGCTCGGTGGGCAACTTTGGCTGGCACGGGAGGACGGTTCTGACCATCCCTTGCCCTGGCAGTCTCCGCAAGACGCTCTCTCCCCAGGTCGCGTGGCACAAGCCTTTGCTACCATTCTTGTCGCCATCGGGGCTCCGGCTTGTGCGCCTCGACGACGCGGTCAAGCTCCAGGACGTGCAACCGGGCAACAACCGTTTCCGCGGACTCGTTAGCCAACGGTCAAAAACCAAGTCTCTCGACGCAAACAATCCGAGCCAGCACCGAGGCGTTCTAATCCCACAGCAGCTTCGCTTCGCCGCTGTTGCTAGCAAATGCATCGGACTCAACCCCTAGCTGGGGTGGAGCGAATTTCTCATGCCATCCTGTCACTCAACTTTGCAAACCAATTAGTCCAATCTAAAGAACTGAGTGGCATTGTTACAAGGCAGACGAATCATCAATAAAAAAATCTATAGGGACGTTTCATGGAACGTCCCTACAGATGGTCAACCATATGTCTAGAACACTGCATGCAACCGTTCGTGCTACACGTAAGACGCGATCGTTTCCCGGTATTGACTCTTGGGCTTCACGCCTTTCAGTTCTGCCACCTTTTCTTTCGCCTTAAAGAACTGAATGGTTGGCGTGCCAACAACACCAGCAGCTTCGGCGATTTCGGGGTCTTGCTCAATGTCAATTTCAATGTAGTGAATTTTGCCGTCAAATTCATCTACAACCTTGTTGAGAATGGGCTTGAGCGTATGGCAGGGACCGCATTGAGGTGATGCATATTTGACCATGATCAGGCGATCGCTGTCGTGGTATAACTTCCGCAAGGCATAGCCTCCTTCGTGACGGGTATGCTCGACGCTGAATTCGGTTTCTTGCTCGGCTTCCGTTTTCTTGGCAGTCGGTTCTGCTTCTGGCTTCTCAGAATCGGTCTGGTGGAATTCCTGAATCAGATTATTCGCAGAAAGCCACCGTTCTGCCAGCATCGCCGCCTGACAGCCCGTGCCCGCTGCCGTAATCGCCTGTCGAAACTCGTGGTCTTGCACGTCGCCAGCGGTAAACACCCCTTCAACGCTCGTTTCAACCGAACCATGCTGGGTGGCAATATAGCCCACGTCATCTAGCTCTAGCTGTCCTTTGAAGAGGGACGTGTTAGGTGTGTGACCGATCGCGTAAAACAGCCCCTTCACGTGAAGCTCACTCTCTTCGCTTGTCTTGGTGTCCCGGATCTTGACCCCTTTCATGTGGTCTGCTTCACCAAACACATCGACGATATCCGTATTCCAGTGCAAGGTGATTTTCGGGTTGCTCAAAACACGATCCTGCATGGCTTTGCTGGCACGCATCTTTTCAGTTCTTACCAGCATGTGTACGTGCGAACCGTACTTTGTCAGGTAAATCGACTCTTCTGCTGCCGAGTCGCCGCCGCCAACCACTGCCAATTCGGCTGAGCGGAAAATTGGCGTGGCACCATCACAAATCGCGCAAGCAGAGATGCCCCGGCTCCAAAACTGACTTTCGCACGGTAGCCCCAGTCGCTTGGCTGTTGCACCCGTCGCAATCACAACGCTATGTGCAAAGACTTCACGATCGTCCGATCGAACCACAAAAGGACGCTGGCTCAAGTCAACAAATGTGACATCTTCAGTCACCAACTCTGCACCCCAGCGAATAGCTTGCGCCTTCATCCGATCCATCAACTGTGGACCTGTAATGCCTTCTGGGAAACCAGGAAAATTTTCCACCTCAGTGGTGGTCATGAGTTGCCCACCGGGTAAGCCACCCGCCTGATAGCCCTCAAACATAAACGGCTTCAGATTGGCGCGAGCCGCATAGATAGCGGCTGTATACCCGGCTGGACCGGAGCCGATAATTACTACGTTTTCGATCGTGGGGGTGGTCATTGGTCTATACAAACTCATAACGACTACGGATAGTATAGCGCAACGGCAACAAAATGCAACATACCAACAGCACTGATCAGCGATCTTTAGCTATTAGCTATCAGCCCTTAAAGTGTCTAAGCTCTCCTACTGTAGGATGATGTGCAGGTGCTGGTGTCTTTGAAATGGGCATACTGAAGACCTGATTGGTGTGTACTAAAACCATCGAATTTGCTTTTCAATCCTTGTCTTTGCAAGCTTTATTTTTTGCCCAACGGGAACCCCAACATGAACGAGCCAGCGGCTGAACTACTAGCAAAAATCCGTCAGCAGTTTGACACTGCCCCCTATCCATGCGATCCACTCGATAAGTCGCCCAAGAATGAGTACGAAAAATTATTTATTCACAGCTTAGTCACGCCTTCCTATTTAAGAAGTCAACAGGTAATTCAGACTGCTGGTACAGTAATTTTGGATGCGGGTTGTGGTTCAGGTTCTAAATCGCTGGCACTGGCGGAAGCAAATCCCGGTGCCAAAATTGTTGGGGTTGACTTATCTGAGAAATCGATCGATCTTGCTCGACAGCGATTGCTCTATCATGGCTTTGAGCAAACAGAATTTTATCCGCTGGCGATCGAGTCGCTACCTCAATTAGGCTTACAGTTTGATTACATCAACTGCGATGAAGTGCTCTACCTTTTTCCGGATATTGCGTCGGGTTTAAGCATTCTCAAGTCAGTGCTGAAGCCACATGGCATTCTGCGTGCTAATCTACACAGCGCTATACAGCGTTTCAATTTCTTTCGTGCTCAGCAAGTTTTTAAAATGATGGGATTGCTAGATTCCAACCCTGAAACATTAGAAATTGAGCTTGTCCTGGAAACGATGAAAGCGCTTAAAGATGGTGTTGATCTAAAGAGTAGAGCCTGGAATGCCAACTATGAGACAAAATTTGACGAAAAGAAGCTGAACGAATTTGTCTTGATGAATTATCTCTTTCAAGGCGATAAGGGCTACACCGTTCCTGATCTATTCGCCGCGTTACACAGTGCCGATCTTGAGTTTGTTTCAATGGTGAATTGGCGACAGTGGGAATTACTCGATCTGTTTCAAGATCAAGAAAATCTGCCACCGTTTTGGGCAATGAGCTTACCGGAGATTTCGATCGAGCAGCGACTACATCTGTTTGAACTGCTCCATCCCATTCACCGTTTGCTTGATTTTTGGTGTGGTCATCCAGATCAAACCGTGCCATTTAAGCCAACGCCAGCATGGGAGCCATCTGACTGGCAGCGATCGCGGGCGTATCTCAACCCCATCTTAAGCACAGAAGCCGTGAAAGCCGATTTGCTGTCCTGCATCCACGCTCAAAAACCCTTTGAAATTAGCCGTTATATTCCATCGACAACTGTTGTGCCCATCAACATTGAGAGCCATCTAGCAGCCAGTTGTCTGTTGCCGTTATGGGACGGTGGGCAATCGGTTGCTTCACTGCTCGCACATTGGCTCAAACTCCATCCCATTGATCCTGTGACGCTACAGCCTACTAGCGAACAGGCAGCGTTTGAAGCGGTCACAAAATTCTTGGGTAGCATGGAAGCTTTTTTGTATGTGCTTTTAGAACTGCCTGCACACGCTTAGCGTCGGACAAAAAGTTCAGTCGCTCATCGCGATCGCTATTTGTAGCCTCTTGCCCAAAGGTTCAGCTTGTCTTGATGCAGTTCAACCCTGCTTAAGCCTGCCTGCTCAAGCTTTTGATGCAGCGTTTTAGCTGTGAAGGCAGTATGGTGAGTCATAAAGTGGTTTCCAGCCGCGATCGCTGACCTTAAACCAAACACAATGTCAATCGCTGCGATCGCTCCTGTATCTGATACATACAGCGTGTCCTCCAGGTTTCCCTGTGCAATGACGGTAGCGATGGCTTGCACGTCAGGCACTACGACGAGGACAAAGCCACCAAGCTTTAAGACTCGACAAAACTCTGCCAGGGCGATCGGCACCTCATGGGCATAAAGATGCTCAAGATTATGGGAGGAGTAGACGGCATCAACCGATTCACTCGGAACAGCGCCCATATCGGTCATGGAACCAACAATGTCAGGCTGTACATCTGGGTTGATGTCGAGCCGGATTTCTTGCCACGCTTGCGATCGCAGTTGTTCAGGTAACGTTTCTGGATCATGCGGTCCACAACCAACGTGCAGCACAAATTTAGTCGCGCCTGGTTTGATGAACGCGGCTGGTAAGGGCAGTGGTGACGTAGCCTGTGGCATGAGCGTTCCTGCGACGACCTGCTGGTAAAACTGCTCCAGTCCAGCCACGCAGGCAGTGTCATCAAACAAATGCTGGTGACGCTCACCCATGCGCTGGGCGATCGTCTGGTTCCAATCTGGCTCCAGTCCCAGCCGTGCTGCGATTTCAACATATTCAGCTTCTGTCTGAGCGATGGTTTCAGTGACACCCAGCAACTTGAGTGCACCATAAGATTGGCGACCCCGCATCACTTCACCGGGACAGGTGACAACAGGCAAGTTGCGAGCGATCGCGTCAAACGTTGTGTGTCCGCCCGAAAAACTGAGCGTATCTAGAAACACGTCTGCGATCGCCAGCAAACTTGTGTAGCGCTCCCAATCTTGCCCAGGCAAGAAAACGCAGTAGTCATCGCTTCGCAAGCCGACATCGGCAAACGCTCGTTCTAACCGCTGGCGAAACTGTTGCTCTAAGTGCATGTTCGATCGTTGTGTCATTGCCGATCGCAGCACAAATACCAGTTGCGCCTGTGGTACTCGTCGCGCAATTTCAGGAAACAAATAGTCATGCTGCGGCAGATATTTAAAGAGCAACTGGCACGAGAGATAGAGCACAGCATCCTCCCGCAAGCCAAAGTCAGCGCGCGTAAACGTTGGGGCTGACATCAACGGTTTGGGATAGCTAAAGCCAAGGTTGGGGAGGCGAATCAGTTGCTCTGTATAGTGCTCCTGAGCATTATCAGGCTCCATCAAATCGCCTGAAAGAAAGTAATCGATCGTGGAAAAGCCAGATGTCACTGGATGCCCCCAGGCGCTGCATTGCACTGGAGCCAACCGTAAAGACGCAAGGTGTGCCGTCGGTGCCCACGTGCCGATCGCCAGAAAAACCAGGATATGTAGCTCGTCGGCAATGATTTGTTTTGCCGTTGCTTCGAGATTATCGGGAATATGATAGAACCGATCGCTCAGCGTCTTAAACTGCTCAGTGCGACGATCGGAAATGGAGCCAATGTTGTAGCAGTAAATTTCAAACTTGCTGCGATCGTGGTTTTTTAACCAGCCAATTGCCCAACGAGTGGCACTGTTATTACCAATATTATCGGCAAGATACCCAATGCGAATTTTGCCCGTTTCGCTGACAGGCGGTATCGATCGCGGCACTAGCCATTCTGGGTAATGTGCGCCAATATGCTGCTGCACCAATTGACCATACGTTGCTTGAATATCGCGATCGTTGCATCCCTGAAAAGACAAATAGAAATTCGTAAAGTACTGAATGCCCGCAATGTTGATCTTTTCACCCTTTTCATGGGCAGTAGCAACACGCTGCTTGAGAGTTTCATAGCCCTGTATGACTTGCTCACGATACAGAGAAACTTCTGCTGCTGTTTGATAGAGAGTAGGCAAAATAAGCTGAGGACAAATATCAAGAAACTGATCGTCTGGCTTCAAGCGAGCAACAGCATGAAGGCACTCGATCGCGGGTTGAATCTGACCACAATGGTAATAGCAATCATGTAAGGTTAAGTAATCAGTGACGCTGCCTGCTTCGCTCAACTCAAAGAATTTTTGAAATGCTTCGATCGCGGCTTCATGATCACCACGTCTGTAGCAAGCATACGCGAGGTAATTGTGGGCAGAGGCTAAATCACCAGTTTCTCTGAAAGCATCTCCTAGCTTTTGCAAAATGTCAGGATCGCGTCTCTTCCGGGAAAGAGCCTGCTTGTAAATTTCAATTGCAGCTTGATGTTGTTCTTGGGCGGCTAGTGCATCGCCTAGATTCTGGTAGCCTAAAAAATTATCAGCATTCGCCGCGATCGCCCATCGAAATAATTCCTCTGCTTGGCTCCATTCATCGGTTCGCAGATAAAGACTGCCCAGACGATTGAGCGCATCATCATAGGTTGGGTTCAGCAAAATCGCGTGTTCATACGCAGCGCGAGCTTCATCAAACCGCATCATGCGCTCTAACGTTAGCCCTGTAATGTGATGTGTCAAAGCATGACTTGGATTAATTGAAAGCGATCGTTGTAGAGCTTCGATCGCGGCTGTACTATCCTCAGCTAAGTAATAAAGCATCCCTAAATTTAGCCAGATCTCTGCATTTTGTGGATCGGACTGTAGGATTAGCCGATACTTCTGCTCTGCCTTAGTAAGCTGACCTTCAACATGCAGTTGCACAGCGTCTTTTCGTAAGGCTTCAAGATCAATCTTTGAGTATGCTGGCAAATGATAAATAGCATCAATGACGGCACGATCGCGACGGTGCCAATCAAATTGGTTCGCTTCTAGCAATTTCGTAGCACTCCAGCCTAGTACTAGAAAACTGTCGCTATCGGTCTTGGCATGATCAGCATCGGCGGCTAGATCAATCAGCAGATGAGCTTGAGGATAGGACGCTAAAAAATCCCATGTGGCTTGTTGCACAGTGCCTAAATGTGCCTGACCAATCACAATGAATGCCTGGTCTGACAGAAAGGGAGCAGCCAGCATTAAGCCTAAAATGACCGATCGATAATCAGCCTTTTCATTGTAGAAATAGACCCCGATGCGGTCTTCTGATGCCATTTGTTGCAAGTCGTTAAAAAACGCCTCAAAGGGCTGATCGCAGAAAAAAACCTGTTCATCCAGACTAAAAGCCGCCAACTTGTCGGTCAGTTGCTCGATCGCATCAGGCTCAGCACCGACCCTGGCAATATCTTCTACGGCATACGCTATGCATTCTGGATGGTTCAGCAGTGCTGCGATCAAATTCGCCCCAAGCAAGCAGCCAATTTCGCAGTAAACATCTCCCGGCTCCATACAGCCCACTGCAACATTCAATACCTGCGTGAGTGGCATCGTCGTCCCACGCAGCGACTCTAATAACGCTACCCACTGAGACGGCACTAAATGAGTCGATGGCTCATCGGGGTGCAGTGGTGCAGGTTGGCTTTGAGCACTGTGCGTGTCGAACCGTTGAATGTCCATGATGCTTCAATCAGTAAGAAGAGAACGATGGGGCAATGGTGTCGCGATCGCTAAGACTGGATAGTCCCACCGCAAACACTACGCTTCCATATTGCCCAAATGGACGCGATCGCGCATGACATTGCTTCAAAAACGCGATCAACCTGCTGCCACGAAACCAACGTTTCTCGTTTTAGGTGCTGCATCGTTGAGTAAAAAACCCGTGCTTTGGGCGCTTGACAGGTTTTAACCAGAGCAAGATCACCCAACCGCCAATTTTTTTAGGGCGAAGTGATATGAAAGCATCGGGAGAGGGGTACGTTACGTTCAGGAGTTAGAACCACCTACCCCGCACCCAAAAGGAGACCCTCTCATGAAGTCCGATTTCAAAGCTAAGTTTCTGCAACACCTGATCGCCAAGAAGCAAGATAAGGGCTTCACCCTGATTGAACTTCTCGTTGTTATTATCATCATCGGTATTCTGTCTGCCATTGCTTTGCCTTCCTTCTTGAACCAGGCAAACAAAGCGAAAGAGTCTGAGTCTAAGCAATACGTTGGCTCCATCAACCGCTCGCAGCAGGCTTACTTCCTTGAGAAGAACACCTTCCAAACCGACGTTTCGCTGTTGGGTCTAGGTATCAAGACTCAAACGACCAACTACACCTACAAAATCTCCGACAATACCGCTTCAGGGGTTAAAAACGTCTCCTTCCCACAAAACACCAATACCTTGAGAGCGCATACAGGTGGTGTTAGTCTCGGTAGCGCAGATGGCACAGCTAGTGGTGAAGCAACCACGTTGGCAGTGCTATGTCAATCGCAGAAGCCTCAAACTGGATCTACTGCTGGTGTGAACCTTGTCGTTAACACCGGTCCTGTTTGTGTTGCTCCTTACGAAGATCTCGGCAAGTAGTTTGGTTGAATAGCAAGACTGCTAACGCAGTGATCGCTTGCAATTCTGTATGAATTTTATAAGGTGGGTAGAAATTCTACCCACTCTTTTTTTGTTTAAAACCCCAGTTTCTGACAGGTTAAGCAGGCATACCAGGCGATCGCAACAAGCAAGTGGGGCTTTAAAGTCGTTGCTCATTGCGTTAATCTGTCTTTCTAACGGTTGCGCTGCTGGCTGTTACTCCACGATCGAGTTGGTCTTTGCTTTCAAAGGACGTTTAATGAATGAAGGCAGACTGTATTCTCGTAGGTGTGAGCGATGAGCCACAGTGCGTCCAAGGCGATAACCCAAACGTTTTTGGTAGTGGATGACCATGAGGCAATTCTGGAAGGCACGGTGCCTGCTTTGAAGCGAACGTATCCTACCGCCGAAATTTTTACGGCGCAGGATATTCAAACAGCTCAA
>JACMKO010000549.1 GCA_014380065.1 Leptolyngbya sp. ES-bin-22
CAGACTTTAGCGCGATCGTGGGCGTGTGGCGATCGACCAGTTGAAACTGATAGCCCAACGCTTGGGGCAGTGCGATCGCGGGAGACTGCCGACCCAACCCTTCGCACGCCAGCACATCATCAACAATCACTAGATTGCGGCGTTGTGGCAACCAGCGCTCTTGAGTCAGCCGCGATCCTTCAGGACAGTGGATCTGCATCGAATCGCGCAGTAGGCTGTCCACGAGAGCTTGTGTCTGCGGTTGTGCCAATTGAGTCGTCAGGGTTTGTGCCTCAACGCCGATCGACGGTGGTTTCTCCCAGTCATGAGACGTGCCGCCATCATCGACGACTGCACAAACTTTGTACTTGGCTCGCCAAATGCGTTCAACCGACGACTGAATCCGATCAGCAGCAAGCCGTCCCGTTTCGACTGCCTCACAGACTGCTTGAATCGCGCCCTCTGGATCGAGCGGCATCAGCAGCATGTCTGCCCCCGCTTCGACGGCTAACACAGCGGCTTCGTTTGCCCCATAGCGGTTGGCAATGGCTCCCATCACCAGCGCATCCGTGACGATTAAGCCGTCGAAGCCTAATGCCTGCCGCAACTCCTGCGTCAAGATGCGAGGCGATAAAGTGGCTGGAAGCTCTGGATCAAGCGCCGGAATTTGCAGATGGGCACTCATGACGGCATCGACACCAGCCGCGATCGCCGCCTTAAACGGAGGCATTTCGACCTGAGCCAACCGTTCGAGCGAATGGGGTAAAACAGGCAACTCCAGATGAGAATCAACGGCTGTATCGCCATGACCCGGAAAATGCTTCGCAGCCGTCAAAACAGGATGCCGCTGTGCGCCCCGTAAAAATGCTACTGCAAGTTGGCTGACCATCTCAGACGTTTTGCCAAATGCCCGCACGTTAATGACAGGATTCGCAGGATTGTTGTTCACGTCCACGATCGGAGCCAGTACCCAATTCAGCCCGATCGCGCGGGCTTCCTGTGCAGTCACGTTGCCCAACTGTTCGGCGTAGTGCTCGGCGCGATCGGGAAAGCTTTGTGCAACGGCGGCTAATGCCATCGGTGGTGGAAACCACGTTGCGCCTGCAAAGCGTTGCCCTACACCTTCCTCGACATCGGCTGCCACCAATAAGGGAATCGTTGCCCAATTCTGTAGCTGTTGTGTGCGTAGCGCCACCTCTCCTGCACTGCCGCCCAGCAAAATGACTCCACCAACTCCTAAATTCTGAATGTAGTACTGTAACTTTGCGGCGGTTGGCTCCCACACGGGATACTGAATCTGATGGTCAAAGAGGTAGCCTGAAGCTCGCACCACAACCATCTGAGCAACCTGTTCCGCTAGCGAAAGTGTTTCGATATCAGGAAGGAGAGATGTCATGGAGAGAGCGATAAGGAATGAAGGGACAAATTGACCATCTGTAGGGACGTTACATGTAACGTCTCTACAAACTAAAGAACGCTACCCTTCTTCTGCCCCAACTTCATCAGCCTCATCAGGCTGCGCTAACTGCCTCTCTTCACTAAGACGGTTGAGTAGCGAGAGTACTTTGTCGCCACGCTCTAGAGAACTATCTTCTAGAAAGATGACTTCCGGTGTACGACGCAGACGAATGCGCTGTCCTAGTTCGCTGCGAACGAAACCCGTCGCCGACTTTAGCCCTGCCATTGTTTCGGCTTTGGCTTCGCTCGTGCCGTAAATGCTGACGAAAATTTTGGCATGTTGCAAGTCGCCAGCCACCTGAACATCCGTGACGCTTACAATGCCGGAACCAACTCGATCATCCTTGATGCCAGAAAGCAACATCTGGCTGACCTCGCGTTTAATCAACTCGGCAACGCGCTCAACCCGACGACTCGTAGCCATAACAAACCTACCTTTTAATGTGTGCGCTACTTGATTGGCTATGACTGCTTAAAATGGCGATCGTTCAGCCGTTCACCATCGCAGCTAGGCGAATCAAGCCATCCCAACTCCCAGCATGGCGCGAAGCGTAAAGCCAATGAAGGCAAAGCCTGCCACAAAAAGACTCACCAACGCGATCGCGGTGACGGGATTCTTAAAGAGCGGTGCGAGTGGTTTGAGCGCATTCAGCAGCACGCCCAAAATTACACCCGTAACGAAAATGGGATATTTAGAGACTGTATTCCAGAAGTTTTGCATGAGCTTGAGTGAGAGTGGCGCACCGTGGCATGAGTTCAGACTAAGCGTACCTCGTTCCATTTTACTGGACTTTAGGCAAAGGGTTTTGAAAGGTAGGCAATCAAGCTGTGTTTGGCTTCCGGCTAGAGTGTTGGCTTGAAGGAGACACCGAAAGAAACCAAAGACGGCTGAACGCTAACGGTTGATCGCTACCAACGTCCACGATCGAAAACTTGCTTCCACAATGAAATTCGCCTCTATGATGGGTTCATGCAAACTCGACTCCCGCCACGACTGCATCCCCGCCCGTTTTTGAAGTGGGCTGGCGGCAAAGGGCAACTGATTCAACAATACATTCCCCACTTTCCCAAGCAGTTTTCGGCGTACTATGAGCCGTTTTTGGGAGGTGGCGCGGTTTTTTTTCATCTATTGCCGTCTCGATCGCGGCTGATGGATATTAATCCTGAATTAGTGAATGTGTATTGTTGCGTGAGAGATCACGTTGAGGCGTTAATTGATTGCTTAAAGTATCACCGCGATCGACATGGTGCTGACTATTACTATCAGGTTCGAGCCGATGTAAATGGCTCACCCATTGAACGAGCGGCTCGCTTGATTTACCTGAATAAAACGTGTTTTAACGGTCTTTATCGCGAGAATTCTAAGGGATTATTCAACGTGCCGATGGGGCGCTACAAGAACCCAACGATTTGTGACGTGGAGCTACTCCGTGCAACGTCAGCCGCTTTGCGATCGACCCGCATAGAGCTAAGTTCCTTTGAAGCCGTGCTGCAAGATGCTAACAGCAGTAAGGATTTTGTCTATCTCGATCCGCCGTATCATCCCATCAGCGCGACCAGTAAGTTCACGTCTTACAACCGCTACGCTTTTACTGAAAATGATCAGATTCAACTGCGAGATACTTTTGTGACGCTGGCAGAGCGTGGCGTGAACGTGATGCTTTCTAACTCCGATTGTCCGTTTGTTCGCGACCTCTATCAAGACTTTACAATTTATACGATCGTTGCCTCCAGAGCCATCAATTCTAACGCTGAGAAACGAGGGAAAATCACAGAAGTATTGGTAACGTCCTACTAATTGATTCTATGACCGATCCACAACCATATCTCAGCCCTGATGAAAGGCGCGAATGGCAGCGACGGTTTGCCGAGGCAAACAAAAACAATATTTTCTGCCACTGCCGAACGTGCGATCGTGAGTGGATTGCCTCGACCAACGAAACCTGTTCTTGCGGTAGCACCCGCGTGGAACATATTGCCTGCTGGCAGTTTCCCGACGACTAGGGACATTACACGTAACGTCCCTACCGAATGTAACGACTACTCACCAGCGATCGCCCAATTGACTAGCGTTCTCACGCCGTAACCTGTAGCGCCGGGGCTGTTGTAGCCGTTTTCTTTTTCTGTCCAAACAGGTCCAGCAACATCCAGGTGTGCCCAGGGCGTTTCTTTCACAAACTGCTTGAGAAAAAGCGCCGCCGTGATAGAACCACCGGGGCGTGGTCCCGTATTCTTCATGTCGGCGATGAGAGATTTCATGCCGTCAAAGTACTTCTCTTCCATCGGCATCTGCCAGATTTTTTCGCCTGCCAGTTCGCCTGCCTGAGTCAGTTGGCTTGCAATGGCAGGATCAGAACTCCACAGTCCAGCGATTTCATCACCGAGGGCAATCACACAGGCCCCTGTGAGCGTTGCCAAATCAACGATCGCATCCACGCCCAGTTTCTCAGCAAACACCAATGCATCTGCCAAAGTTAAGCGACCTTCTGCATCCGTATTATTGATCTCGATCGTCTTCCCGTTTGATGCCGTGAGAATGTCGCCCGGATGGATGGCATGACCGCTGATCATGTTCTCTGTTGCAGCGCTAATGAAATGGACTTCTACATCCGGCTTGATTTGGGCGATCGCTTTAGCTGCGCCCAACATTGCGCCCGCACCACCCATATCGGTCTTCATCATCTCGATGCCACTGCCTGCACCTTTGATGTTGAGTCCGCCCGAATCGAAGGTCAGCCCTTTGCCAATGATTGCCAGCTTGCGCCGGGGCTTACCTTCCGGCTTGTAGGTCAGGTGAATAAACTTGGGTGGCAGATCAGCCCCTTGTGCAACACCCAGGAATGCACCCATACCCAGCTTTTCGCAGTCTTCCCGTTCCAGAATGTCCAGCGCGAGACCGTGTTCCTTCGCGATCGCTTCTGCCGTTTCTGCCAGGGTAATCGGCGTGACAAAATTTGCAGGGGCAGCGACCAACTCGCGTGCCAGAAAAACCCCAGACGCAATTTGACGAGCGCGCGTGACAGCCTCATCTTGTGCGCCTAACCCTAGCAGTTCAATCTGCTCCACCGATGCGCCCTTATCGTCTGATTCAGACTTGAAGCGGATGTCTTGATAAAGCGCAAGTTCGGCTCCTTCGGCGATCGTTTGAGCCGTCAATGCTGCGTTGCCATGCCAGATTGGCAAACTGATGCCCAACACTTTGCATTTTTCTTTCTTTGCCAGTCGCGCACTGATAGCAGCAGCCCGACGCAGACTGTCCAGCTTCAAGCCATCGGCTTTGCCTAGTCCGACTAGAATGAGCTTACGCACTGCACTGCCTGAACCGACGCGCGCTGCTGCACTACTGCCATCTTTGCCTTTGAATTCCGCCTCAGCCATCAGTTCTTTCAGCGTGCCAAACAGCTTTTCGTCCAAGGCTACTAGCTCAGCCGTCAGTTCTGTGTCGCCTTCAAACAGACCGATCGCCAATCCATCCCCAGACCACTCCAAGAGAGGCGTACCCGTCGTTCGCAAATCCATGCCGCTTTTCCTCGTTGTCTGATCAGATCTCTAGTATCGATCAAAATCTGAAGGGCGAACGAAAGGGTGTTGGTAGGATGCGGAGCCTAAAGATGAACCGTTTTGCTGTCCAATTTATGCCCAAACTGCGCTCATGAAGCCCAGTTTGGGCATAATTTTAGATCATAAGTCCTAGGTGATGTCTATGGTTGAGTTGGCGAAAGTTCCTTCAGAATGCTTTGAATGAAGGATGTCGGCTCAATTTGAAAAGCACGGGACTGGCGGGATTCGAACCCTCGACCTACCGCTTAGGAGGCGGTCGCTCTATCCTGCTGAGCTACAGCCCCAGTTACAGGGTGATTATAGCAAGTCTCGATCGAGTGGAGTAGATCTTGGTAGAAGGAGGAGTGTTGGATGTGAAGCGCACCACGCTTAGCGGAGAGCGAACACGTGACTGGAACCGCAGGAAAGAGTGCCAGAAATCTGTCTAACTAGAGGGGTTTTAGCTGTGTAACCTTGAGCTTAAAGTTACCACCAGCCAGTTCGCCAAAGGCACGAACGCGAATAAAGTAAGTGCCTGTCTTTGTGATGCGGGTAAACAGTAAGGAGTTGGTGCTGCCATCCGGTCCGTCGTCATTCTCGGTCACCGTAGCGCCATCGCTTCCAATTAAAGCCACGATCGAGTCAAAGTTTTCGGAGGTCAGGTCGATCGACAACTGATCGCCTCCTTTGAGCTGCAATACGTAGTCTCGCGCAAACCCACCTTGCCCAGTCGGTAGATCTTTATCAGTAAGTTTGTCTGTCAGCGTCTTATCAGACGTGATTGGAATGGGTTTATAAAAGGCAGTTTGAGCATTAGCTGCAAACGCATTCAGACTCACTGCAAGCAGCGTGAGCGGCACAATAAACGCAAGACGAAACCCAATCAAACAATGATTCATGAATGCGGTTGGTTGAAAGAGCAAGATTCAAGCCCGTAAATATTATGACCCAGTGCCGCCTGAGTAACGCTATTGGGGAGACGTTTTGATAGCGCTTTGCGTCGTGTAGCGGGAACGTTTTGGGTTGATTTTGACCATTAGCGTCTAGGCTTTAGCGCCTAACCTTCTGCTTCCGCCCTCTGCCTTCTGCCTTTACCCCTTGGTCACTCGCGCCAATGTTTGCTCTAACTCATCAACAGTACTTACACCAGGAAACGTTTCCCCATTCATCACAAAGAAGGGCGTGCCAGTAAGCCCTAGCTTTTTACCAAGTTCTATATCTTGCTGAATGGCAGCTTCAGCATTGGCACGATCGCGATCGAACCGCTTCAAATCCAGCTTGAGTGCTTTCGCGGTCGCTTGATAGAACGGTTCACCAAGCTGCTCTTGATGGGTGAACAGCGCATCGTGATATGCCCAAAACTGACCTTGTTGACCTGCTGCCCACGCTGCTTTAGCCGCAGGCATCGCTTCTGTGTGAATGCTCGTCAGCGGAAAATGTTTGTAAACCAGAGTTACAACATCGCGATGCTTTGCCATAAACGGTTGCAGGATGGCATGTGCTTTGCTGCAATAGGGACATTGAAAGTCGGAAAACTCGACCAGCAGCACTTTTCCTGCTTTCGCGCCTGTGGTGGGCGATGCCCCAATGACCGCTTTGGGGTTGGTTTTGGTTTCCTGGAGGAACGCTTGCTGTTCTTGCTGTTGGGCTGCTTGCTGTTTACGCTGATATACCTGCACTGCATCTAAGATAGCTTCCGGATTGTCTCGAATAATCTGTAAGACTTGCTCCTTGAACTGCGGGCTAATCTG
>JACMKO010000550.1 GCA_014380065.1 Leptolyngbya sp. ES-bin-22
ACAGCCAGAATCATCCAGTCTCCGTCAAAATCGACGCTTTCTACCTCATGCTGTTTGCTCATTGCTGTGCTCCAAACGCAATTTTTCATACAGTGAGCGATCGCGTTACTTCGCTGACAATGGCACAACCAGCAGCAAAATTGTGATCAAGAACGTAATCAAATAAGGTAGGTTTGACCAGGATTGCAGCGTCTTGGGAATGCGCTTTAGAAATGTAGTGGAGCCATCTGGCTTGAGAAAATTCCCTTTCACCGTCTCAATCCATGCATCATCCTCACTGGTGATATGGCCGCTGATCATTCGAGTGAGGCGATTAAAGTTGTCGCGAAACTTGCGCTCTAGATCTAGATAGTAAAGATCCAGGACACCGAATAAGGCAAAGGCAACAAATGCCAACATAAATAAGGCTGTACTCCGATTGGTAAAGCCAAAGCCCACGATCGCCGCCCAAACGGTGATGCCAACTTTTTTCACTTCGAGTGAATTGTTTGCCATACGTGCGATCGCACTCTGCAACATTTCGCTTTGCTTGATCCAATAGTCCCGATTTTCGGCGTAGGGGTGTGGCATAGTTTGCGATCGGTATGATTGCGTCGCGATCGATGCCCACTTATTCTACTGGAAGAGGCGCGATCGGAGCTTTGCGTAACCAATCTGGCAGGCGGCATAGTCACAATCCTTGAGGTATTCAAAAGGATGCCACTCATTGCGCCCGATCGATTCCATATAGGTGCCATCCTGGGGTGCAACATCAGGCTCGATTCCGGTCACATCAGCAGAGTAGAGGTAACACATCTCATTCACCTGCGTACCGACGATGTACTGACCAAGTGCGCGTACTGGCACTCGGTAGCCTGTTTCCTCATAGGTCTCTCGCAGTGCAGCGGCCTCAGGCGACTCTCCTTCCTCCAATGCACCCGTAATCGGACAGGGGAAAAGTTTAAACCTCCCATCAACTTCCCGATTGTCCAGACAAAGATGCTGCTGTCGAATCAGGATTTCGTATTGCTGCGGGTTCCCACTGCTTCGCAACAGAAAAACGGCAACCGAGTCTTTGCCCTTGCGTTCCAAATACTGAAACCCTCTAGGACTTTCTTTGACTACAACCCACTTGGCTTGAAAAACAATTCGATCCGTATCCATGCATCTGGCTCATGATGTGCGATTCCCTTCACAGATCATGACAGATATTGATGAGAATGCTCCCCGGTCATCGGACACAGAGCACCTGTCAACAAGCCAAGCGATTGCTAATGGCGCTTCAAGCCGTGTAGCTTCTGCCCAAGCCAAGGGCACCCAGACCTTTGCGATAGGCGATCGACGTTCTGTCTGCGCCAATATGCGACTCAGCAGAGAGTTCTAGCGGCAAGTCTTCGGGGTACTGCGCTTCGACGACTTCCTTATCTTCGGCAAACACCTGATAATTGAATTCGTACACAGGTTCCAGCGGTGCATCTTTGTCAAAATTGCGGCACAGGGGCACAAAGACGCGAGTTTTGCGAGCCGAGACTGGAGACGCAGCATTGAGAATACACAACCGTCCTTCGCCTGGAAAATGTACCGTCAACCGTGCGGTAAACGGAAAAAAGACTTCAAAAATGCGGAGCCACTGAAAATCAGGTGGAGCCAGATCTTGCATGGCTTTGGGAAAGTTGCTAACCGTACTGAGATATTCAGCGCGAATCCCGTTGGGTGTTTTATCGACTTCGTAGCGCGGCACGACCGGATTATTGAGGCTGCCAAAGGTGTTGGTATGCACCCAGGCAAAGTGCGCTACGTCGAGAAAGCCCTCCATTTGTCTGCCAGCAGCGGCATTGAGATCCAGCGCCTCGGGCAGAATTTGCTGATAAGCCGGATCATCCCATTCGTGCAGGTCGGGCAGGGGATACTCGCCACCGCCCAGCGATGTCCACACCAACCCATACGCTTCTTTGACGGGATAGGTTTTGAGGCAAAGCTTAGCAGGAATGCTGGCACCAGGATTTGCAGGCACTTCGACACAGCGACCCTCTGCCGAGTAATGAAAGCCGTGGTACTTGCAAATAAGCTGATCGCCACTAACCCAACCCATGCTCAGCGGAATGCCCCGGTGCAGGCAAATGTCGTTGGCAACGGAAATACCCGCAGACGTGCGCCAGATGACCAACCGCTGATCGAGCAGCGTGGCAGAGATCGGCTGCTCTTTCACCTCGCTGCTGAAGGCGATCGGATACCAGAAAGGGGCAAGCGCATCCCAATCCGCTTCCGTAAAGGTGCAACCTCTGGGGTAGACCGTTCGACGAGCTGTATTGACCATGTGAACCACGACTCCTCGCGAGAGCGTGCCGTAACGAACACGCCAGGTATGCAGTATACATACTACTCACGCCGATTGAGTGTGTTGCAGTCGCTCTTGCTACCAAACACAGAATTACCCGATGTATAGCTGTCGCCATGAAGCTTAGGACATTGGGATCAAAGGGGGGTGGGGGCGTTGCCCCCAGCCAGGGGTTCCACCC
>JACMKO010000551.1 GCA_014380065.1 Leptolyngbya sp. ES-bin-22
GAAACTGAATTATCAACGCTTGGCGCTCCTGTTATTCGCAATCCTGCTGGTTGTCTCGTCCTGGTTAGGAATCGCTTTCGCCCGATCGGGATTGGAAGTGCGATCGCTTCAAAAAGATAGCGTTCCTCTACTTTTCCTGGCTCCTCAAGGGGCCAAGGCAGTTCCAGGAGTGTTGGTTGCACATGGGTTTGCAGGCTCCAAACAGTTGATGCTGGGCTATGGGCATGTCCTAGCTCATGCAGGTTATGCGATCATGCTATGGGATTTTGACGGGCATGGCGCGAATGGGACTCGCTTACAGCGTTATGAGCTACAGCAGAATCTAGATGTCGCTTTGCAAGCGCTCTTAGAACAATCCCAGGTTGATCCAAGTCGTCTGGCACTACTGGGGCACTCGATGGGTAGCGGGATTGTGATGACGGCTGGGATTCGTAACCCTAATCGCTTCGCCGCAACGGTTGCCGTTTCTCCGACTGGGGCGAACGTGACTCTTCAATCTCCCCACAATCTGCAACTACAGGCAGGCAGTGGAGAAGGAAGCTTTGTGGGTAATGCCGAACGATTGCTGTCACAGGCAGGGGGAGAAAACACGAACCTGGCAGCAGGACAGGGGCGGGAATTGGTGGTCATTCCGGGTGTCGAACACATCACCATTTTGTTTAGTGATGGGAGCCATGAGGCAGCACTACGCTGGCTCGATGCTACCTTTGGTTCTACCAAAAGTAGCCAATACGTCGATTTGACAAGTCAACGCTATCGCGATCGCCGCATAGCCTGGTATGGCTTACATTTGCTGGGTTGGTTACTGGGGTTGGCAGCAATCTCACCCCTCCTGACCCACCCTCCATTGATCGCCACAAAAATAGCTCCTATCCGACGATGGGCAGGCTTAATCGCTGCACCACTGGCAGCAACCGCAGGGTTAGTACTTCTGAGCCGACGGTTTGACCTCCAAAATTTAGGTGGAGTGCAAGTCGGTGGAGCAGTTGGAGTCTGGTTTTTGATTGCCGGATTAACCTGGCTGGGGGTGCTGGCGCGTCTACCTCGTCCTACCCTTCGTGCCGTTGGGCTGGGAATTATGCTGTTTGTCATCCTCTGGGTTGCTTTTGGTGCAATGGCACAGGTAGTTTGGCTTCAGTGGTGGCTGATTCCAATTCGGCTGAAAGTATGGTTGCCAGTGGCGATCGCATGCTTTCCCTGGTTCCTGGCAGCGGGAATCGTACAAGAGAATACTAGGGTTGGCAAACGCATTCTCTGGTGGCTGGGGCAGAGCGTGGTCCTGATTGGCGGCTTCGTGTTAACGCTCAACTTTTTACCGCAATTGGGCTTTATGTTTTTGCTCTTGCCGCTATTTCCGCCACTGATGGGAATCTTGTCTATGGTTGCCGGTCTGTTGAATCGAGCATGGGTCTACGCGATCGGCTCTGCTCTATTTTTCGGTTGGCTGCTGGCAGCAGGTTTTCCTCTTTCTGCCTGACCTGTGTACTCTCAAATTCTCCCTTAGGAACCAGTCCCTCTTGCAGCGATTTGGTTACAGTAAGAAAGTTATTTCCGTGCCTCAATGCAGTCTTTCACTGTACCTGTTGTTCTTTTGTCCTTGCTACAGGGCTGTGCCTATCCCCAGCCTTTCATTGCTATGAGTGATTCGCCAAACCCTCTTCATTCCCAGCCGCTAAAGGCAGCCAATGTTGCAGCAAGCCCCGATCGTTCCCAGGAGATTGAATTTAAGCTGAGCAACTATCAATGGCAACACCGCGTCCTGCTGGTCTTTGCCCCCTCGACTGGTTCAGTCAATTATCGCCAACAGATGCAGCTATGGGAGGCGGACGTGTCAGGGACAGACGATCGCGACCTGAAACTGGTGCAAATTTTGGGAACTGGAGAGAGCCAGGTTGATGGGCGATCGCTCAGTTCAGCATCGGCGGAGAGACTGAGACAACAGTTTGGGATTCCTCCTGAAGCGTTCGCAGCGATTCTCGTGGGTAAGGATGGCACGGAGAAGCAACGGAGCCAAACTCCAATTGATTTAGCGGTGCTGTTCCGCACAATCGATGCGATGCCAATGCGTCAGCGGGAGATGCGTTCTCGACAATAGTCGTTGTCAGGAGTAATGTTGCCATGTCTGATCGTTCTTCTGAACGTCTTTATGATGTTGTCCTCTACGGTGCCAGCGGCTTTGTCGGTAAGCAGACGGTGCAGTACTTTGCTAACCATACCGCTCCTGAGGGAGTACGATGGGCGATCGCGGGGCGTAACCGACAGAAATTAGAAGCCGTTCGAGCTGCGGTTGGGGTTGGTGTAGAGGTGCTGGTGGCGGATAGCCAGGATCAACAGGCAATTGATGCGATCGTCTCTCAAACCCGTGTGATTTTGAACACGGCTGGACCCTTTGCCCTTTACGCGAATACCCTGGTCGATGCGTGCGTTCGGTTTCGCACCCATTACGTTGACATTACCGGAGAAACTCCCTGGGTCAAAACCCTGATTGATCATTACCATACTCAGGCGACTACCGATGGCACACGGATCATCCCCTGTTGTGGCTTTGATTCGGTGCCATCCGATCTGGGAACTTATCTGGTTGTTCGCCACTTGCAACGAGAATTGGGTGTGCCCTGCCAGGCGGTCAATGCTTATTTTCAAGCGTTTGGCGGTTTCAACGGTGGCACTCTGGCATCAGCAATCAATCTCTACGACTCGCCGGGGGCAGCCCAAATGAATCATCCCTTTTTCCTCAACCCCTCTGCCTCCCACTCTCAAGCCGAAGTTGACCGCAACCGTGACCCGCAAACGCCGTCCTTTGATCCGAACCTCAATACCTGGGTTGCACCCTTTTTCATGGGAGTCGTGAACACTCGCATTGTCCGTCGCAGTAGTGCTTTATATGCGGAATGGCAGGAACCCTATGGACCGGACTTCACCTATCAGGAATATCTCAAGTTTGATGAGCCACTGGCATGGCTAAAGGCAACAGGTGTAACAGCAGGTCTGGCACTGTTTACGGGGGTTCTACAACAGCCTCAGACGCGATCGCTGCTACAGCCCATCCTACCGAAACCGAGTGAGGGACCTTCTGAGCAAACGATGAATGAGGGATGGTTCACCTGTGAACTGTTAGGGACTGCGGTAGACGGGCGTAGGATACGAGGACTCATGCGAGATCAGGGTGACCCTGGCAACCGGGCAACGGTCAAATTTGTGTGTGAAGCTGCCTTGAGTCTTGCTCTGCAAACGGCTGAGTTGCCCGGTGGTCAAACACGGGGAGGTATTCTTACACCAGCAACCGGGTTGGGGGATGTTTTGGCAGAACGATTGCGTCGGGCTGGGATGACGATAGAGGTGAACTCGTCGTCATGAATGAGCAATTGCCCTAGTTCACTCATCACATTGTCGATTGCTTGCAGTCGGTTGAAGGGATTGTGGCGATCGC
>JACMKO010000552.1 GCA_014380065.1 Leptolyngbya sp. ES-bin-22
ATGTCGCCTTTGCGCCCTCACCCTTTTCTTGTATGCCAAAGGCTTTAAGCCCTCTCCCAAGGGGCGAGAGACTTTGAATTTAGCTCCCTTCTCCCTGGGGAGAAGGGTTGGGGATGAGGGCAAAAGATCTGTAGCGTTTGCAATTTGATTTGGTATAAGTTCACTCAACTGACTGCAAGCCGTCTTTAGTCCTTTTAGTGGACTTGGCTCTGTGAGCGCGAACTTGCAGTTCAGCGCGGACAGGCAGCGCAGTGGAGAAGTTTTAAAGCTCTGCAAAGGTGAGGGTGTCCAGCGACTGTCTCATGACAGTTCAACTTCTGTCCACTGAAACGCATATCATCGTTAGCCGAAGCTGGCATCCAGGGCATCCTAGTCTAAACCTGAACGGTCTTCACACACCCATTGTTTAGAAGCGCGCATGAACCCGAACCTTAGCTCCTCCGATCAGCAACAGCCAGCTAGGCAACCCTCGATCAACCTGCCATCCGTGGCTCGGGTGGAGCCGTTCGATCTATTTGCCGACGGGGATGATGCGTCCTTTGCCAAAGCGGCAACGTTGATGATGGATCTGCCAGCAGGCAACCCGGAAACCGTTACGGCTGAAGCACCGTCTGAACCGCTGAAATACATTCAGGGAGTGGTGCAGGGAAAGCAGGCATTCATCATTACCAATTTGCCGGATGAGTCGCAAACCCTGGCTCAGCCACAGATGGTCTGGACGATCGGGCGAAACCGAGAAGCCGCAATCCCCTTAAAAGACCGCGCGATGTCCCGCCGTCATGCGGTGCTTTTGTACAAACAGAATGTCGGCTTTCAGTTGATTGACCTCAACAGCATGAACGGTTCGTTTGTGAATGGTGAGCGCATTCAGCAGCGTCGTGTCTTGAAAGATGGCGATCGCATTCGGATCGGCAGCATCAACGCGATCTTTTACGTAAGCCATCGATCGCGCGCCCTCGATCCAATTCATCCTGAAGTACTGGCTCGCTTCAACACGAATGAATCTCGCTCTGCATCGTTCATCGACTATGCCGAACTTGAAGATCCAGAGGTATTGTTTAAGACGCGGAAGTAAAGAGAGTAAGCAGATTAGATCCCCCTCTCCCCTGCCTCTTCTACTCACCAAAAAAATCCTGCCCCAGCAATGGCTAGAGCAGGATACTAAAATTACGTTTTGGTCAGATTGGTCAGGTTAGATCCCTAACTTATTCAGTTTCTTGGCGCAATCAGGTTCCCGATGTCCAGGAGTTGGTGTACTCAATTTGCTCACGAGTGAGTGAGTCGATCGCGATGCCCATTGCCTGAAGCTTCAGTCGGGCGATTTCCTTGTCGGCTTCCACTGGAATCGAGTGGATGCCTGGTTCTAGCTTGCCTTTGTTGGTGACAAGATATTCACAAGCAAGCGCCTGGTTGGCAAAGCTCATATCCATGACAGCGCTGGGATGTCCTTCGGCGGCTGCCAGGTTAATCAGACGACCTTCGCCTAAAACGACGACTGACTTACCGCTTCTAAGACGATATTCCTGCGTGAAGTTGCGCACATCTTTAACTTCAGTTGCCTGTGCACCTAACGCCTTGAGGTCAATTTCGATATCGAAGTGACCAGAGTTGCAGACGATCGCGCCGTCCTTCATAGACTCAAAGTGCTCACCACGAATGACGTGTTTGTTGCCCGTGACGGTAATGAAGATATCGCCATGCACGGCTGCTTCTGCCATCGGCACCACGCGGAAACCATCCATCACGGCTTCGATCGCCCGGACTGGATCAATCTCAGTGACAATCACATTGCCACCCATGCCGCGTGACCGTAGGGCTGTCCCTTTACCGCACCAGCCATAGCCAGCAACGACGATCGTCTTGCCCGCCAGCAAAATATTCGTGGCTCGAATAATGCCATCCAGCGTTGATTGCCCGGTACCGTAGCGGTTGTCAAAGAAATGCTTGGTGTCAGCATCGTTCACGTTCACCGCTGGAAACGTCAGCACACCCGCTTTGAACATGGCACGGAGCCGCACAATACCAGTGGTGGTTTCTTCGGTGGTACCAATCAATTCAGAAAGCTGTCCCTGGCGCTCCTGCACCATCGTTGCCACAACGTCGCAACCGTCGTCCACAATGATATGAGGACGATGATCCAGGGCGATCTGCACATGCCGCTGATAGGTCTCGCCATCTTCACCGCGTTGGGCAAACACAGGAATCCCATGATCGGCTACCAGACTGGCAGCAACATCATCTTGGGTAGACAAAGGATTGCTGGCGATCAACAGCGCTTCGGCACCACCGCTTTTGAGAGCGATCGCCAAATGTGCTGTTTCAGTGGTGATGTGGCAGCACGCAACCAAGCGAACCCCTTTAAGGGGCAGTTCCTTCGCAAACCGCTCCTGAATTTGCCGTAAAACTGGCATCTCTCGTCCTGCCCATTCAATCCGTTGCCGTCCCAAAGGCGCGAGGGACAGGTCTTTGACTTCGTATTTCTGTTCTGTCGGACGAACGGGAGTAACAGTCATAGATGAAATTTCCTTGAAACTGAATAAAGCGGATTAGATTACTCGAAGACTAACATCCCAGCTAGAGCGATCGTGCACAAGCTGTAGGAACTTACAGCAGCGAACGCACACCCTCAAGTATCGCTGCGTCCCTTTTAAAGAGGGACACTACAACCTTAAGCGATGATTTGGAATTCATCAAATCGCGTCAGCGGGCGGACAGTCTGTCAGCGGCTACAGCTCGATCGTAGACAGGCTAGGGGCTGCAAAACCAACTCAGGCTTACTGCCTTGTTCTGCCTACTACCTATTGTGCGTGACCTACAGATACTTTTCCAACATCTGCTCTAGCTGC
>JACMKO010000553.1 GCA_014380065.1 Leptolyngbya sp. ES-bin-22
ACTGTTTGGCGATCGCTTCCAGAGTTTTCAAGCTGCGAAGTGACCCACGAATGAGACGAGTAGCGGCGATCGGTTGACTCGCCAGACCCCATGCCAACGGTAGAGTTCGCAAGGCACCGTCTTGACTAATCGCGCTGGTCAGATCTGGTAGATCATGCTGTGCGTTGTCGCTGACCACCCGCAGCATGGCAACGCGTGCGCTCGTTTGGTGCAGAGCTTCTAGCGCTGCGAAACCTTCCATGTCGACCACATCTGCACTGTACTGTTGGGCAAGCTGCTGTTTTTCGGATGCCGACCAGACGAGTCGATCGCTCGTTAGCGCTCGTACCACCGCTGCTCCCGATGGCAGCTTTTTCTGTAGCCACTCAAGCAAGGCAGCGTCACAAGGCAAAACGGTACGTGGATCGGGGCGATTGATACATTCTCGGTAGAGTACTAAGTCTGCGATCGCGTGACGTGGCACCAGCCCGCCACAGAGTCCCATCACTAAGAGCTTTTTTCCAGCCAGCGGTTCAGTCTGCTGCCAAGTTTTTAGATAGCGGCTGAGTGGCGCGGGACTGACTGGAATGGGCACGACAACTGGAACCCGTGCCTGCCCAAGCCCCCGACGCACCGCTTGATACTCTGCTCCCTGCGGGACAAGCACGATATCAATCATTGGCGGCAGCAATAGGCGAACCCTGAAAACTCGACATTTGGCTGAGTTGCTTGGTGAGCATGAGCTTGGGGCAGTGGTGAGTAGTGACTGGTTGCAAAGCTGATCACGATCGCGAAATGACCGCATGCATGAATCTTTTCGGACAGCTAGATTTTGGACTGCGATGTAAGCAGTTGTTTACAGTGGTTCGTGTAGCCGTCTCGATAAACTTGCTCATTCTGACATGATCGCCAGCGGTTAGTATAATCAGCCTTGGCTCTACAAAAAGCAAGCTAGGTATGGCATTTGATCGGGTTAAATCGCTTTTAAGCGTGAGGCGATCGCCCATCAAGTTATGCGCTACAAGTTGGGCGCTACAAGGTGCTGCCTTGCTACATGGAAACAACGCCAAAACGCTGTAGGATTGGCACTGACTCTTGGTTATGCTATTCCTATGAAATCGATACTGACCTGTCAGGACTACTGGTATGACCCGATTGCGTAAACAAAACAGTGCGATCGTCTCTCTGTCCGTACTGCTAGTCGTGACGGCGACGGGAGAGGCTATAGCGAGACCGCTAGCTGTCTCGATGATCAATCCCCTTTGGACTCAGGTGCTTGGCGCAACCGCCTTTCCAGTGCCAGCCAATGTTCCGGTCGGCACTACCATTCGCATTGGTGGCTCCAGCAGTATGGAGACGATCAATCAAGTCCTGAAACGGCGCTTTGAACAGCAGTTTGTGGGGACAGAAGTGGCGCTCAATACGCAGGGTACGGGTCCGGCTATCAAAGACCTGTTGGACGGTAATGCGGACTTGGCTGCTATTGGTCGATCGCTCACCGAGCAAGAGAAAGCTCAGGGGCTTGTGCCAGTGCCCGTATCACGGCATAAAATTGCGATTATCGTAGGGTCTCAAAACCCTTTTAAGGGCGATCTGACCTTTGAGCAGTTTGCCAAAATTTTTCGAGGGGAGATTAAAGATTGGTCGCAGGTTGGTGGAGAGCCAGGTCCCATTCGGTTTATCGATCGCCCTGACAATAGCGACACTCGTCAAGCTTTTCGCAACTACCCCGTCTTCAAGAAAGCACCGTTTGTAGTGGGAAAAACGGCGAAGCCACTCGCTCAAGACAGTACCAGTCAGGTGGTGCAAGCGCTCAGGACGGACGGTATTGGTTATGCGATCGCCGATCAGCTTGAAGGGCGAGGCGATGTGCGCGTCATCCCGATGCACAAGACCCTGCCGAGCAATCCCAAATACCCCTTCTCTCAACCGCTCATTTACGTCTATAAGGGGCCCCAGCAAAACCCCTCAGCGCAAGCCTTTCTGGGTTTTGCTACTGCCCCTGCCAGCCGTCAGACCATTGAGACGGCTCGCAAGGAGGCAAGTGCAGTGATTGACTCTAATCCTGTGAGCGCATCTCCCCGCTCTAACGTGTCTGTCCCCAGACCTCAAGCTGCGTCTCCAAAGGTTACAACCACGCCTCCAACGGTTACACCATCTCCTACTAGCCCTGTAGCAGAACCGTCAAACGCGTTTTCCTTGTGGTGGCTGCTGGCACTGCCGCTCTTAGGAGGATTACTTTGGTGGCTATTAAAAAGTCGTGAGATGCCCCTTGAACCAGAAGGCACACTGCCGGAGTTAACGGAGGCGCTGGTGCCGATCGAAGAGACGATCGCGCCCGATGTGTCTGAAGTCGTGCCTGAAGTCGTTGCGCCCTTACTTGAAACCCCTCGATCGACTGGTAATAGCCGCTTGATCCTGGTGCCCCAAAACTGCAAAAATGCCTATGCCTATTGGGAAATCCCCGCTGATGCCAACGTGGCGCTACAGCAGCAGGGCGCTCAGAAACTGGTGCTGCGGCTCTATGATGTCACCGATGTTGATCTCACTCGCCAGCCGCCTGAGAGTCTGCAAGAGTTTGATTGTGATGCCCAAGCACACGATCGACAGCTCCCGATTCGGACGGACGATCGCGACTATCTGGCTGAACTGGGCTATGTCGCCAATGACGGTCGCTGGCTGCCAGTGGCACGCTCGGAGTCTGTACGAGTGCCTGCCTGCCCATCTCAGCCGACGCTCGTGCCTGAGACGGAGGCGGGCGTAGACCAACAGCCACCTGAGCTAGTTGATGATGCCGTAAAAATCGGCGGGGCGGCACTGGCAGGGAGTGTCGTTGCAGATGGTGTCGCCCCAGCAGCCGATACAACAGCTCGCACGATGCTTGCGGGCGATCGCAGCCATCTGTCCCTCAGCCCAGAAGAGAGCCGAGTCATCCTGGCATCTCGCGATCGCACGGACATTTACAGTATGGGTGCAACACCTACACCTGGACTCTCTAGCGACGTGGTGGAGCTTGAGCACGATCGCGCGTCAGAAAGCACCCAGATCACCACTCAAAGTCAGGTTTTTCTCGTCCCCCGCAACGGTCAAAACGCCTATGTTTATTGGAACGTAACCCAGGCGGATAAAGATGCCTTGAAGCATCAGGGTGGACAGCAATTAGTGCTGCGGGTGTACCACGTGACGGGCACAGACACCCCTTCGATCGACACCATTCAACAGTTTCTCTGCAACGAATGGGATCGGGATCAACAGGTGCCCATTCCCGTAAGCAATCTCGACTATGTAGCTGAGCTTGGCTATACCACGCTGGATGGACGCTTTTTAAAGCTGGCACGATCGACTAATACACGGGTTTCTGGCGCTTGAATGCAGCATAAGGGCGATCGCTAGATCCAACAACAGAGCCTTAGGATCGTGGATTAAACAAAACCGACAAATTGTTCGTAGGTAGGGGCGCACGGCTGTGCGCCCCTACGGAAAACGCCGAGGTGATTAAATTCTTGTTCCTTAAAGCTGGAGCTTCATGCCAATCTGTTAGCCATCGTCCAAGTCAACCCTCACAACGGACTATAGTAGGAAAGCCGACTATGTTCGCTTGTCTCATGGAAGCTAAATCAACTCGTCCAGCCAGTGAGTCCTTTTCGATGGAGGACTTTGAAAAAGCGCTGGAGCAACACAACTATCAGTTTCAGCAAGGGCAAATGATTGCGGGTAAAGCGGTCAATTATGAAATTGATGGGGTTTACGTCGATATTGGCGCGAAGTCTCTTGCCTTTATGCCTGCGAATGAAACCAGTCTGCGGGGTGTCACTGACCCATCGGCGATCGTGCCGCTCAACGAAGAACGCGAATATCTGATCATTCGTGAGCAGGATGCGGATGGTCAAGTTACACTTTCGCTGAAGCAGTTGGAGATCAAGCAAGCCTGGGATCGCTTGGCAGAAACTCAGGACAGCAATCAGAGCTATCAAGTTAGAGTCACTGGTGTGAATAAAGGTGGCGTTACAGTTGATATACAGGGGTTGCGAGGCTTCATTCCCCGATCGCACCTGGTAGAGCGTGAAGATCTAGAAGCACTCAAAGGCACAACCCTCAGCGCCAGCATCTTAGAAATTGACCAGGGTCGTGATAAGCTCGTGCTTTCCAATCGTCTCGCAACCCGTACCGCCAGCTTCAGCCAGCTAGAAATTGGGCAACTGGTAGACGGCAAAGTTGCCAGCATCAAACCCTTTGGCGTGTTTGTTGAATTTGGCGGCACGACTGGCTTACTCCACATTAACCAGATCAGCAAAAACTACGTGCAATCTCTGGCAGGCTTGTTTCAGGTGGGGCAAGCCATCAAAGCGATCATTGCCGACCTCGACGAAGGTAGAGGCAGAATTTCCCTTTCAACTAAAGTACTCGAAAACTTTCCCGGTGAAATGCTGGAAAAACCAGCCGATGTGATGGCAGAAGCAGAATCACGTCAAGAACGGGCGAGGAAGTCGATCTTAGGAGAGTGAGGGGAGAGGGGTGAGGTGTGGAAAAGCCTCATAGACGCTTGGAGGTCTGGCAGAAGAGTGTTGCGTTTGCAACTGAGATTTACACAGTGACGAGTGAATTTCCTGTCGATGAGCGGTTTGGCTTGGTGGCTCAAATGCGACGTGCGGCTGTGTCTAGCCCCAGTAATTTGTCTGAAGGTGCTGCAAGAGGAACTGTAGAATTTGCACAGTTTGTACGGATCGCCATTGGCTCCACTAGCGAGTTAGACACTCAACTAGAAATCTGTCATCGGCTTGGCTACTTATCTAGTGATTTACATACAGCACTTGATGCAAAACTAGCTGCAATCGATCGCATGCTCATCGGGCTACGCAAATCACTTCTCCAAAAACGAAAATCTACTCCCTAAAATCCTCTTCTCATTCCTCACCCCTTACTCCTCACCCCTCACCCCTCACCCCTCACTCCTCACCTCCAATGCTCACCGTCTGGGAACTCGACTTCTACTCTCGCCCAATCCTGGATGAGAATAAGAAAAAAATTTGGGAAGTGCTGGTTTGCGAAAGCCCGCTGGATGTCGATCGCCAGCCCGAATCCCTGTTTCGCTATGCCGAATTTTGTTCAAGCGCTGAGGTGAATTCGGTGCGGTTGAAGGGTGTCGTTGAGGCGGCGATCGCCAAGGCTCCTGCCCCTCCCGACAAGATCCGCTTCTTTCGGCAGGCGATGAACAATATGATCACCAAAGCCTGCAAGGAGTTAGGCATTGAGGCACAGCTTAGTCAGCGGACGTTTGTGCTGAACCAATGGCTACAGCAGCGTTTGCAGGAAGTCTACCCAACCCTGCCAGGGTTTCAGCCGGGAACAAATCCCTCTGTGAGCTTTGCGAAGACTCCGCCACAGCCGCTACCAGATGCCTTGTTGGGAGAGAAATGGCAGTTTGTCACGTTGCCAGCCAGCTCCCTTGCCGAAATAAACGAGTGGACGATCGACTTTGGTGAAGCCTTTCCGCTGGGTCTGGCAGGACTGGCACCGGAGAGCCAAGTGCCAGGATTGCTGATTTTTTCGGCACGTGCCACTCCTCTGGCTGCATGGATGTCGGGTCTAGAAGTGGCTGGCGTAAAGCTTGACAGCGACTATCCCAATCGCTTGCTGTTGGAAACGGGGCTGAACGATCGCTGGAATCTTGCCAGCCTTGCCAATCTCCAGGCGCAGAAAGAGGCACAGACCTTTGAAGCAGCGAAGCAACAGGCTAATGGCGTTCACTTTCTTGCCGTACAAGCCAATCCTGAAACAGAAGCCTTAGCTGGATTTTGGCTCTTACAGACGGTCAACTTAGCGTAAAGTGATCCTTAGTGATTGCATTCAGCCCGCACCTGCTTCAGCTTGTTCCAGGTCTCCTCATCGATCTGACCGCTGAAGGCAAAGTGCTAAACGCTGATTGCTCATCGCTGATTGCTCTCCCTGTTCGCTCACACACTATGGGTTCCGACGACTTGCAACACGAAACTTTAGCAGATCAACTGCTGGAATTGGCTGCTAAGTCAGGCGCAGAAGCGGCAGAAGTCTTGCAGTCGCGATCGCAAGCATATCCCGTTTTTTTTGAGGCAAATCGACTTAAGCAGCTAGAAAGCATTCAGGCGGAAGGAACGGCGCTGCGGCTATGGCGAGATGGTTGTCCTGGGTTGGCGGTTGCCTACGGTCCCGTTGAGCCACAGGCGTTGGTCGATCGGGCGATCGCGCTCAGCCAGCTTAATGACCCAGAGACGATCGAGCTAGCCGATGCTGCCAAAAGCCAATACCCAAATTTGGGCGAATCCTTACCCGTTGAGCAATTAGTCAGTTGGGGCAGAGAGGCGATCGCGCTCATCCGTGAGGTAAACCCCGACCTGATCTGCACTGCCGAATGGGAGTGTGAAGCCGAGACGACGCGTCTCATCAATTCCAGAGGGTTGGACTGCGGCTACACCGACACAACCCTCAGTTGCTACCTCTCAGCAGAATGGGTGCGTGGCGATGATTTTCTCTGCGTCTCCGATGGGCAAACACAGCGAGGTAGCCTTGACCCTGTAGCGCTGGCGCAGCAAATTTTGCAGCGGTTAGAGTGGGCGTGCGGCAATACTCCCCCTCCTACTGGACGAGTGCCAATCCTTTTCACCTCCAAAGCAGCCGATATGCTGTGGGGCACCGTGCAGTCGGCGCTTAGCGGCAAGCAGGTGATTGAAGGGGCATCTCCCTGGAGCGATCGCCTGAATGAACTCGTCACCTCTGAAGGCTTAACCCTGTCTCAGCAGCCGAACGTGGGACCCTTTAGCTGCCCCTTCGATGACGAAGGGGTGCCTACTCGCTCGATTACTTTCATCGATCGTGGCGTGCTGCAACTCTTCTACACCGATTTCACTACAGGTCGGCTACTTGGCAGCGGCACCACGGGCAACGGCTTTCGCCCCGGCTTGGGTAGCTACCCCACACCGGGTCTATTCAATCTTATCGTCGAGCCTGCTGACAAAGCGTCTAGGGGCAAAGCCCTTCCAGAGTTGAT
Organism: Leptolyngbya sp. ES-bin-22; assembly: GCA_014380065.1. Classification (GTDB taxonomy): domain Bacteria; phylum Cyanobacteriota; class Cyanobacteriia; order Leptolyngbyales; family Leptolyngbyaceae; genus Stenomitos. The sequence continues at coordinate 7,004 of JACMKO010000553.1, forward strand.
TACCACCCTCGACAATGGGCTGATCATCGACCAAATACTCGGTGGCGGTGCGGGGATTTCGGGCGAATTCTCCATCAACGTTGACCTGGGCTACCGCGTTAAAAACGGCGAGGTCATCGGTCGCGTGAAAGATACGATGGTTTCCGGCAACGTCTACACAGCGCTAAAGCAACTCATTGCACTGGGTAATGATGCTGACTGGAACGGCTCTTGCTACACGCCGTCGCTCATCGTAGACGGACTCTCGGTCACGGGACGGAGCTAGGCTTTAAACTTTAGACTGGAAGCGACGAGCATTAGACTGGCAAGTGGCTTCAGCGCTCAGTCGTCTCAAATCTAGTCGTTTTGAATCCAATAGAAAGCATGGGAATTGGTTATGAGCGTGGCAGCGTTTGCATACATTCAACGGTGGCGTTACTGGCTTTTGGCGATCGCGGCGATCGCTATCACCATCGTCCTTTCTGCTTGCCAACCGCAAACCCTCAAAAGTCAGGCAGCGCGCATCCCTCAACTCGTCATCAGCACCGTTGCAGACCCTAAAACCTTCAACTACGCCCTCAACAATTCTGCACAAAATGTCTTTCCCTTCACGTTTGATGGGTTGGTTGATGAGCATGGCATCACCGCCGAGATTGTCCCCAGTCTGGCAGAATCCTGGCAAATTTCAGACGATAAAAAGCACGTTACGTTTACTCTGCGGGAAGGGCTAAAGTGGTCAGACGGTCAGCCATTAACCGCAGACGATGTGCTGTTTACGTACAAAGATATTTATTTCAATGAAGCGATTCCTACCAATGTGCGGGATAGCTTTCGTATCGGCACTAAAAAGCAGCTACCAGACGTAAGAAAGCTGGACGATCGCCGCATTGAGTTCATTCTGCCAGAGCCCTCTTCACCCTTTTTGCGGGCAACGAATGCCAAAATTCTGCCTGCCCATCGCCTCCGCCAAACGGTATTTACCAAAGGGTCAGATGGCAACCCCAAGTTTCTTTCCACCTGGGGCACAGATACGAACCCAGCCGAAATTGTCACGAACGGTCCCTACACGATCGAGAGTTATGCTAGCAGCCAGCGAGTAGTCTACCGCCGCAATCCTTACTACTGGCGTAAAGGAGCGCAGGGCGAAACCTTGCCCTATATCGAGCGCATTATCTGGCAAGTGGTCGAAAATAGCGACGGGCGTATGCTGCGCTTTCGGTCTGGCGACTTAGACATGGCTGGCTTGCGCCCCGAAGATTTCTCTCTGCTCAAGCGTGAAGAGCAACGTAGTAAGTTCAAAATTCTCAACGGTGGACCAACCTCGGGTACGACATTTATCGCCTTCAACCTGAATCGTGCCGCCAACGCTAGTGGCAAACCCTTCGTTGATCCCATCAAATCGCGCTGGTTTAACATCAAAGCGTTTCGACAGGCAGTCGCGTATGCCCTCGATCGCCAAAGCATCATTGATAGCTTGCTACGCGGTATCGGCGAATTGCAAAACTCTCCCATCTCGGTGCAAAGTCCCTATTTTCTGTCTCCACAGCAGGGGCTGAAAGTCTATGAGCACAATCCTCAAAAAGCAAAAGAACTGCTGCTTGGTGCTGGCTTTAAGTACGATGCCAAGGGACAACTGCTCGACTCAGACGGCAATCGGGTACGCTTTACGCTGCTGCTGCCTGCCGCCAGTAAAACGGCACAGGTAATGGGAACGCAGATGCAACAGGATTTGAAACAAATTGGCATTCAGCTTGATCTAAACCCAGTTGATTTTAATGTTTTAGTTGAAAACATCGGTGCCCGCAACTGGGAATGTTATTTCTTAAGCTATACAGGGGGAGTTGAGCCAAACGATGGCGCTAATTACTGGACGAGTTCTGGTACATCCCACGACTTCAACCAGGGACCGAACGTGGGCGCACCGCCGATCAAAAATTGGGTTGTTTCTGATTGGGAGCAAGAGATCGATCGCCTCTATGTCGCTGGAGCCAGAGAGTATGACGAAAACAAGCGCAAACAAATCTATGCCGATTTTCAGCGTATCGTCCAAGATCAGGTGCCTTTAATCCATCTGGTGACACCGACCGCACTCTCAGCCATTCGCGATCGGGTCAAGGGCGTGCAGTTCTCTGGCTTAGACACTCGTGGTTCTCTCTGGAACGTTTACGAACTCAAGGTAACAGACAATTCATGAGACAGTTAATTAAGGAGGGCAGCCTTTAGCACCACTCAGCGCCCCTTCTTCTGTGTGCATCCCCCCCAAGATCGTCTCGATTA
>JACMKO010000554.1 GCA_014380065.1 Leptolyngbya sp. ES-bin-22
GCTCAGGTCGAAGCTCACGTCGAAGCCCTACACCCCACTCAAGACATTGCCTGAATGATGTAGTCGAAATAAGGCGTTGCTTCAGCCGCATCGTCAGCCGACAGTAGCTCTAGGGAAGCTGCTTTCAAACAGCGCATCGCTTCTGCCATGCCAGGAACGGGCACACCGAGAGCGTTGTACATTTCGCGTGCGCCAATGAGACCGATTTTTTCGATCGGCCCTTTATCACCCGACAAAATGCCATACGTGACCAGGCGTAAGTACCAACCGTAATCGCGTAGGCAGAGGGCACGCTGCTTATCGCCGTAGGCATTGCCGCCAGGAGCGATGAAGTCTGGGCGCTTTTTCCAAAGCTGCTTACTGGCTTCTTGCACAATTTTTTTCTCATTTTCCGATAGTGCGGCAGCGATGCGAGTACGCTGCTCACCCGTTTGAAAAAAGCCTTGCAAGCCCTGAAGTTCGCCCCAGGTGGGATAACGCAGTTCATCGTCGGCTTGCAGAATGACTTGGCTAACTACACTCATAATGATGGTTGTATTTCTGCTGATATCTCTCTGTAGTTTAACGACTCAAGGGGACGTAGCGAAAGAGTAGTGAAAAATCGCTGAGTAGAGTTTTACAAAAGTTAATCTTTTTGGACGGCGATCGCGCTACTGATCCATCTTTTTCTACAGCTCAGGGAACAGGCATCATGGCACAAAGCGTCGAGCGTGAACCCTTACGGCTGCGATTGATTGAGTAGTAAGCTACAGCTCTGTGAGGATGGCTGTCGGATAGCCACTTCAGATTGCCAGTCATAGAACACAGAACTAGCACGACTGAGCTTAGAACTAGCAGCACTGAGCTTGGAGATAGCATGACTGCACTAGGCTTAGCACTCGGAACGCCGAATGTTTGGCTTGAATCGTTAGGTGCAAACCGTGACGCGTTCAGGTTGAGGTCACACGTTTCCGCTATGTACCTGGCTTGAAGTAGTCGAGGAGTCGATCGCCCGAATCGGCTCTCACCAAGCCCACTGCAATATCGGCTAAGGTCGTCAGGCTGGGGTAAATCAGGTAGCGGGGTTCCCAGCGCGGCTGAAACTTTTCTTTAAACTGGTGCAGCCCTTTGAAGTTGTAGAACTGGCTCAGGTGCTCAAAAAAGTAATGCAAGCCCTTTTCCACTCGTTTTGCTTCTGGCGTTTCGCCCACACCTGCCAGGGGTGAGAGGCTGAAGTTGAAGCCATCGTAGCCCATGTGCTGAAAGTGCTGAATGACGGTGGCGAACAGAAATTCCATCGTGCCTTTCTCAACGTCTTTGCGGTGCCGCATCAGATCGACCGTCACTTCCTTGCGGTTGTAGCCAGTCAGCAGGTTAGAAAAGGCAATGATACCGCCGTGAGCATCGTAAACAACGGCAATGTAGCAGTCTGCTAGGTACGCCGGGTCAAACCAGCCGATCGAGAACCGTTTTTCGGCACCATTTTTAATTTGGAGCCACTCATCGCTGACGGGTTTGAGGCGTTGAAACAGATCTTCACTGATCGGCGGCTCAAACACTTTGAGGCTATGACCTGTTTTAGTCAGACGATTAATGGCAGTCCTGAGATTCTGATTCGCTTTCCCTTTCAAGTTAAACGTCTTGAGATCAATCACGGCTTCTTCGCCAATCTGCACTGAGCGAAAGCCCAAAGCGTCGTAGAGCGATAGCTGATCGGGAGCCGCTTCGTAAAAGACGGGAAACCAATCGTTGCGATCGCAAAAGTACCGGAATGCCATCACCGTCTCGTGTCGATCGTCCAGAGGACCGATCGGATCGCCCAGCGCGATCGCGGCGCGTCCCTTCGCAACGTATGCCACCACACTGCGACCCGACGGGCTGAAATAGTAGGCTTTATCTTTCAGCAGTGCCAGCCGCGCTAAGGACGATTGCCCATGCTCATTGATGATGCGACGGGCTTGATAGCGCTCTGCCGCGTTCGCCGGATCACCCCGCAGCAATACAGGACGCGTGAGCATAAAGAACGCAAATGCCAGCGTTACGAAACCAACGGCATAAATTGAGTTGGCAAAAAAGTCGGCATACCGATTAGTGGGTTCTAGACCTGCATTATCACTCGTAAAAAACATCGCTAGCGTTTGCATGATGGACTGAATCAAACCAAAGTTGATGGGTCGCCCATTGACTTTGAAGTAACTATCCAGAATGTAAAAGCCTGCCGTGCCATAAGCCAGCGTAAACGCCAGTGCGCTCAACAGTGCCCGGATGCCTTGCGCGATCGAGGGTCGATCTGATTGTGCGGTAAAAACATGCCGCATCAACAGCAGTTGCACCAGCAAAACGCCTGCTAGCAAGCTCTCCTCATAGTCCAAGCCTTTAATCAGGTTGCTCGCGATCGACAAAACCAGGATGCCCACCGTCAGCACCCAGGCAGTCCGCTTGCGGCGTAATAGCTGCGTTGCCAACATCAACAGCAAAAAGCCTGCCGAGGCCGCCGCGATCCGTCCCCCTGCGCGCACAGTAAACGGAAAAACCAGTTCCAGCAAGGCTCTACGCTCTGGCAAGCTGGGCGTAACGGCAGACAGCAAGTTGACCATACCGACCAAGCTTGTCAAAATCGCCACAATCCACAGCGAAATCTGAGTTCTTTGCCTGAGCTTGCTGTTACCGTAGCTGAGCGGTATCGGATGGGGCTTCGGACGGTTCATAGGAAGGGGCGAGGAGTGAGGGGATGAGGGCGGAAGGTTTTGAGTTTTGAGTTTTGAGTTTTGAGTTTTGAGTTGCGCTAGAGAGTTCTGAGTTTCTGCCAACCACTGGCTACTGGCTACTTGGGGTTGCCGATGCCTACGAATAGTCAACAATTTTTCTGCAACGCTCAGCAGGCTTTACAGCCGACCACGCCCGTCCGTGTCTCAAGCTTTGTTTGGTTTCTGTGTGTGTCGCGCTTTGAGGGCGATCGCAAACTGCTTGCCTGTGAAGCTGAGGGAATTTAACAGGTGCTTGTGCCAGTAGTTCCAGCCGACATTCTGTCCAGTGATGCCGTGCCCACCGGGATAGACATGGAGTTCGTTGGGAATGTCGAGGCGATCGAGGGTTTGATGAAATTGTTCGGTCGCTTCGAGAAACTTTTCATCGCTTTCACCTGCATCAAGATAAACACGCAGTTGCTTCCGGACATCGACTGGAATTTCCTCCGCGAAAACGTCGGGACTGTTTTCTGCACCACTTTTGTTGATGAAGAAGCCGGTGTGGCTAAACAGCACATGGAACTGGTTCAGGTAGCGCAAGCCAATGTTAAAAGCACCCCAGCCACCAGACGACAGTCCGCCGATCGCCCAGAATTGAGGCTGGTCGAGGGTACGATAGCGCGACTTTACCTCCTGCACTAGCTCGGAGCCAATCAGCGTAGCGACCTTACCATTCGGTCCATCAAAGTAATCGGGATCCCAGAAGGGGCTGGTGCCGCGCTGATCGTTGCCATCGGGCGTGATGATAATGGTTGGCGGTAATTTTCGTTGCTGATATAGATCATGCAATACAGAGGTTAACGCTGCTTTGTCTTCATAGTCTCTTGCTGTACCATGTCCACCGTGTAACAAGACAACGACCGGATAACGTTTTCTGAGGTTGCGGTCATAATCTGGCGGCAGCACGACACCGTATTCGCGATCGCCACCCATCGCTTCGCTGGTAAACGTTTCCACCTGAAGGCTAAGCCCCGTTTTTTTTTCTGCTTGCGGTGCATCCAGTTGGGGCGACCCCGCAACAAAGACATACCAGTAGCCTACGCTTGCCACAGCCGTTAAGAACAGGGCACTTGTCAGCAGGAGGATTTTGGGCTTGACCTTCATCATTCCGATTGGTTGATAGGATAGGAGCTTACAGCAAATTTGGGAGTGGAGGACGACGCTACTTTGATGGTACGAGGTCAGATTGTCATTCATACCATTCATTCGTGCCACTCAGAAGCCAATCCGTTTGTCTTCGGGCAAAGCCAATTTAGATGCGTGGAATCCTGCAAGCAATCGCTTCTCAGGTTTAGTTGGTCAAACGATGAAGGCTGAAGCGGCTGTTCGGCGTTGGCTTGTACAGTGTGCCCAAACAACGCTTTTTTAAGCTATGAGCGGCGGTGGCTTTTTACTTGTGACAAAGGGCAGCATTGTTGCCTCATCCACCAAGCTCAAAATCAATCAACGCTCTTTCATGACGAGGTTACGGTGTCCCTAATCCCATTGCCGTCCGACGAGAATATCACTACACCCGCAGAGACTGTGCCTGTAGAGACTGTGCCTGTAGAGGCTGGCTGGCAGCAGGGACAGGTCATTGACGTGACCATTACTGACCTGAGCGATAGCGGCGATGGCGTGGGTCGATCGCACAATCGCGTGGTTTTTGTGCCCGATACCGTGACGGGCGATCGGGTGCAGGTTCGCCTGGTACGCGTTAAGCCTCAGTACGCTTACGGCAAACTGTTGGCAATACTGGAACCGTCACCCCATCGCATTCGCGCTCGCTGCATTGTGGCAGACAAATGCGGTGGTTGTCAGTGGCAGCATGTGGGCTATGCGTATCAGCTTGAAGCGAAGCACAATCAGGTGGTTCAGGCATTAGAGCGTCTGGGTGGCTTTGACCAACCGCGCGTCGATCCGATGCTGGCGGCTGAGGCTGATTTGGGCTACCGCAACAAGGCAACCTATCCGCTGGCGCGATCGCAAACGGGACAAATTCAAGCAGGCTACTACCAAAAGGGCAGTCACCAGATTGTCAACTTGAACCAGTGCCCTATTCAGGATGTGCGGCTCAATCCCTTGCTGGCAGAGGTCAAGCAAGATCTGTACGATCGCGGTTGGGGCATTTACGACGAGAAGCTGCATCGCGGCAAGGTACGCCATTTAGCGCTTCGGATTGGTCGTCACACGGGCGAAATGTTGCTCACGCTCGTCGTGAAGGACAAGAATCTGGCAGGGCTGGAGGAGCAGGCAGAGGCATGGTTAACCCGCTATCCCAATCTCGTCGGCGTGTCGCTAAATGTGAACCCCGATCGCACCAATGCCATCTTTGGGCGCGACACGCTTTGCCTTGCTGGACAACCCTATCTGCAAGAAATCTTTGCCGGACTGACATTCCAACTGCGACCCGATACTTTCTTTCAGGTGCATACTGAGCAGGCAGAAGCGCTGCTACACATGATTACCGACGAGCTACAGCTACAAGGGCACGAGGTTTTGGTGGATGCCTACTGCGGTGTTGGCACTTTGACCTTGCCGTTGGCACAGCGAGTAAAGCAGGCGATCGGGCTAGAAGTGCAGCCCGAAGCGGTAGAGCAAGGCAGACTGAGCGCTAGCCTGAACCATTTGGAGAATGTCACGTTTATCGAAGGAGCAGTCGAAGCGTTGTTGCCAACGCTGGACGTTAAGCCTGACATCGTGCTGCTCGATCCACCCCGGCGCGGCTGCGATACGGCTGTCATTGAAGCGCTTGCACAGTTGGCACCCGATCGCATTGTCTACGTTAGTTGCAATCCGGCGACGCTTGCCCGTGATCTAAAAATGCTCTGCAAAGATGGGAGCTATCGCCTGACGCGCGTGCAGCCCGCCGATTTCTTTCCCCAAACGCCCCATGTTGAGTGCGCCGCCTTTTTGGTACGGTAGGGAGCGGTGGTGAGTCATGGCGATCGGGGGAACGATGAAAGTTAGCGAACTGCTAGAGAAACTCAGCGCGGTCAACGGTCAATCATTGCGCTCGGATATGGGTGACGATACTACCATTACGGGTGTTGCTGCCGTCGATGAGGCAATCGCGGGGCAGATCAGCTACATTGAGGGCGCAAAGTTTGCCGCGCAGGTGAAGACTACGGCTGCCAGTGCCCTGATTCTGCCAAAAGATGTGGCGTTGCAAGCAGAGGCACGCGATCGCAACATTGCCTGGATTGAGGCACCCGAACCGCGACTGATGTTTGCTCAGGCGATCGCGCTGTTCTATCAACCCTTTCGCCTTGCGCCATCGATTCATCCCAGTGCGGTGATTGATCCTTCTGTGCAGTTAGGACAGGCGGTGGCGATCGGAGCGCATGTCGTTATTCAAGCGGGAGTCGTCGTGGGCGATCGCGTCTGCATTCATCCCAATGTGGTGGTGTATCCAGACGCGCAACTTGGCGATCGCACCGTCCTCCATGCCAACTGCGTCATTCATGAACGGACTCAAGTAGGGGCGGACTGTGTGATTCATGCTGGGGCAGTGATTGGGTCTGAAGGCTTTGGTTTCGTCCCCACCCGCGACGGCTGGTACAAGATGGAGCAATCAGGCTACGTCGCCTTAGAAGACGGCGTGGAAGTGGGCTGCAACTCGACGGTCGATCGTCCCGCTGTGGGCGCAACCCGCATTGGGCGCAACACCAAGCTCGACAATCTGGTGCACATTGGTCATGGTTGCCTGATTGGACAGGCATGTGCGATCGCCGCTCAAGTTGGGCTGGCAGGCGGCGTGGAAGTCGGCGATCGGGCAATCCTGGCAGGGCAAGTTGGGGCTGCTAACAATGCGAAGATTGGCGCTGGGGCGATTGCAACCTCCAAAACGGGCGTTCATGGCACCGTTGAGGCAGGACAGGTAGTTTCTGGCTACCCTGCCGTCGATCACAAAATCTACCTTAAGTCGTCCGCAATCTACAGCCGCTTACCAGAAATGTACCAGACCCTCAAGCGGTTGCAGCGACGGCTTGAGGGGGGCGATCGTTCAACGTGAACTTAAGCAGACGCACTGAAGGAGATAGGGAAGCACTCTCGACTTCCCCAACTCCTTACGCTGTAAGCAGCGATGCTTCGCTGTGTAGAGCTGATACTAAGGAACAAGAATTTAATCACCTCGGCGTTTTCCGTAGGGGCGCACGGCTGTGCGCCCCTACCAACTTAAATTCACCAGCTTGAAGATCCGTCTGTCGGGACGTTACATGTAACGTCCCTACAGACGGATCTGTCGTGAGATCGATTTAAATCGGTATAAGTTGGTATCAGACCAGCTAGTCACCCTGTGGGTACAGACCGATGCAGAAATGAGGCTTGCATTGAGGCACGCGCCCATAAGCCTTCTACTTACACGTCTCAAGCCCTTAGGCGGCAGCGGTGTGCTCGAAAGGGATTTCTGGAAAAACAGGCGAGAGCTAGGATTGAAGGGCTTCAAAACCCAGCCTTCCCCTTTGCCGTCCCCCGCTTTTACTACCGTCGATGTTTAACACCGCTCAGCTTCAACACATCGCTAAACGTAGCGCAGTAGGTTGGCAACCCGAAGGTGGCTGGGTTCACCACAGAGCGGTGCGTGAAGTGGCGATAGTTCATCGAAAAGCGATCCCAGTCCGCCATTTGGATGCGAAAGAGCACAATGATTAGGTTGGCAAGTCCCTGAGTGAGAGGAACGCGGAAGTAGATGCGCTTGTTAAGGTAGGCGCACGCTTCCTCGATCGCCCCATTGACTGTCATCATTTGATTGCCCAGGACAAGCTGTCGAGAGTCACCGTCGGCTGGCGGCTGCTCAATGAGGTGGCGTACAACCTGGGCAATATCTTTGCCGTGAATGAAATGAAAGCTGCCATCTGCCTTTAAAAAACGGAGTAGCCCAATCCAGTTAACAACCTGGGCAATGCCAGAGGAAATGTGGGATTGAGGCTTGGTGTCATCACCGCCCAGCAGCAGCGTGGGAAACAGCGTGGTAATGCGAGGCGCAATTTTGAGCTTGGCAATCTCTTGGTAGCACGCGTACTTTGAGCGAATGTAGTCGTGAGTCGTGGTTGCCGCTTCTTTCAGCGGCTGGTTATCACGATTGAGAATGCTGGCAGTGGAGAAGTAGATGACCTCCTGGCAGACATTAAGGTCAAGCAGATTTAACAACCGGATTGTCTGGGTCACATTAATGTCGTAGACTTCCTGCACACCGCCCCATGCGGTCGCAATCAGCACAGCACAGTCGATCGTTTTCAACAGCTCACTGAACTGGTCGATCTCACGTAAATCTGCTTGCAAGAGGGTAATACCAGGACGAGCACGATAGTCAAACTTCAGCTTGTCTGGATTGCGGACTAGCAGGAAAAGCTCGTGCTTAGTTTCTTGAATCAGAGCTTCAACGACGTAATGACCAATACAGCCACTCGTGCCAGTCACAAAAATCCGCTTGGACGTCATCGGGGTTAAGCATGAACGGCTAACAACTGATCAGCCTGCTTGCCGATTTCAAAGAAAAAGGCAGCATTCTCTTCAGGCGTGTTCGGTAGAATACCATGCCCTAGATTCAGTATGTGCTTTCGGTTGCCAGCTTTACGGATTGTGTCGAGAATACGATCGCGAATAAAGTCGTGAGAACCAAACAGAACGCCAGGATCAAGATTACCTTGGACAATAATTTCTTTACCCAGTCTAGCCCGTGCATCCGCCATGTCTATCGTCCAATCGATCGTGAGGATGTCAGCCCCAGACTGCGCCATGCGCTCCAGGAGTCCTCCGCTTTCACTCACCAGCAAGATGAGCGGCGTATCGGGATGCGTGGCTTTAATCTGACGGAAGACTTGTTGTTGATAGGGCAGCGCAAAGGTGTCGTAGTCTTGCGGACTCAGTTGACCTGCCCACGAATCAAACATTTGCAAGACTTGAGCGCCACAGTCAATTTGATAGCGTGCGTAGACGGCGATCGCATCCGCCAACTTTGCCAGCAGTTGATGCAACACTCCTGGATTGGAAAACGCCATATGCTTAATGATGGAGTAGGTTTTTGACCCTTTCCCCTCAACCGCATACGCTGCCAATGTCCACGGCGCACCAACAAAGCCCAACACGGTAGACTCATTGCCGACTTCTGCCCGTAGCGCTTGCAAAATCGGCTTAATGAAGGGCAGAGACGCTTCCGGTTCGAGTGCGTGCAGTGCGTTAATCTGCGCTTCGGAGCGAATGGGGTCAGCAATGATGGGACCTTTGCCCTCGGCAATATCCATCTCAATACCCAGACCGGGTAGCGGCGTGACAATATCTGAAAACAAAATGACCCCATCCGGTCGAAACGCTTTCCAGGGCTGTAGCGAAATCTCGATCGCGACTTCGGGAATCTCTGAGCGATCGCGAAACGACGGATATTTTTCCCGCAGGTCACGATAAGCTTTCATGTAACGTCCTGCCTGCCGCATCATCCAAACAGGAGGGCGGTCTAACGCTTCACCACGAGCCGCTCGTAACAAGTAAGGAACCTGGGTTGACCCGGTCATCTAAGCTTCGTCCTAGCATCTTAATTGCATTCGTTAGCTTATCATTCTCAGAACACCGTTTAGACAATAGTGCCAAGTTCTTAGCTTTAAGCCGTGATGGGAAACCCGTTGCGTTCAAGCAACCTGATCTGACGATCGCGATCGCTCACAGAGGAGCAGAATTTGTTATTATGTGTTGCTGGTACATGCTGGTGTAGCTCAGTTGGTAGAGCAGCTGATTTGTAATCAGCCGGTCGCAAGTTCGAGTCTTGTCACCAGCTTCAGAAGAAATAGGTGAGATGCCCTATGTAGTGAGGCTTCAATGTTCGGTAGCTGGTGACGCTGAACTCCTGCTGGGTCATTTGGGAGCCAACTTTGGTGAGACTGGGTATGGAGAGACTGGGATTGGGCATAGAGTGGCTTTACCCAAATTCCAGCTACGTACTCCAAGGGCAGCCGCCGCCGAAAGCAGGCAAAAGCAGGAGCAATGCAGCTCAAAGCTGTCTAAAACAGCCTGAAACAGTCTTCACTTACGGCGGGAATGCCCATACTGCAACTGCGTAGTACCGACACAAACCTATTGGTTCAAGTAGGCATAGAGTGAAGAGTTCTGACCCTACAAGCACCGCTCTCAACACCACACCCTCACCAAGACCTGACTTTGAGCCTCTGGCATTCTTGCCCAAACCTCATGCAAGTCTGCGGCAGTGAATCATACCCCTTGGGTTATGGCTCCACCAATGTTCGTGTCGCCGTAACTTTAGTCGCCAGCTCGAATTTCCCGCTGAGCAATCACTGCATAAAAGGGATCGCCGCCGCCCATCCCTAAAAGCTGCATAATGCCGGGGGCTTGAGAGTGCCGCGCCACTACTTCGGGTTTAGTGAATCCTGGGACTGCGACAAAATAGCCTTCTACCAGCTTCACACGATCGCCCTCGGAGCCATCTCGCCATGCTTGAATTGCTTTTTGATAAAACATCCGGTTTGAAAAACTGATGATGGCGATGCCACCAGGTTTGAGAACGCGATGGATTTCGCTAAAGAGGGCTTCGGGGTACTGGATGTATTGCACGGACACCGTATTCAGCACGGCATCAAAGGATTGATCCTCTAAAGGCAGCTTTGGCTCCTGGTTTAAGTTCTGCACAAAGTAATGGTCTAAGCGCGGGTTGCGTGCCAATTCTTCGCCATTTAATCCATGCCCTTCAACGTGGGCAAACGCGATCGCGGGCAAATGTGACACCCAACTGCTCATGAGATCCAGGATGTGCGTGTTTGGCTGCAACCGTTCCTGATATAAATCCGTTAGCTGCTGGATGAAGCCTTCATCAACATGTGTGACAAAGCGCGGCTGGTCATAAAAAAGGCTGTCGTTGGTATCGTCAAGTTTGGTGCGCTGATCGGGGCGTAACAGCATAGGTATTCGCAGTCTCCAGAGGCTTTGGTTGACACATGAAGATATGTTAACAAAGCCAAGCCTTCAGATCCCTGGCTTCTTGAA
>JACMKO010000555.1 GCA_014380065.1 Leptolyngbya sp. ES-bin-22
AACAATTCTCATCTATACACGATAATCCTCTATAAAATTACTCTGCTATGGCGTATAACAATGCACTCAGCAGTTCAGGGATGTTTTATGGGGGAACTTGCCAAACAATATCCAAATCAATGCGATCTTGTTAGTACGTTTTATTCCGCCACATAAACAACCTGGGCAGTGCTTAAAATTTCCTGTTGGCGAATCCAGTTGGGGCTTTGCTCGATCGACTTTTTGGTCAACAAATCAACCTCGCGCCCTAGCAAAGCTTTGAGTTCACGTTTCATCCGCACAAGCTCCAAGAGTCCCCAGCCTGCGTCTTCTTGAAAGCTGACCATGACATCAATATCGCTGTCGGGTCGAAAGTCTTCGCGTAGAACGGAGCCAAACAGGGACATCTCTTTGACTTTCCAATGCTGGCAGAAGGCTTTAAGAGCGTCTTCAGACAGTCGGATTTTGAGTGGTTGGTTCAACTTGCCTCCTTGCCTCGTGCATGATACTCAGCACCGACAGTTTCCCTCAGCCTACAGGGCTAACCAACCTCGCAAAGCTTGCTCAAGTTGCTTGGCATCAGCAGCAACCAACTGACCAATCACCTTTATCACTAACCGTTCATGCATTGTATAAACACCTCTTTTAACGGCTGTAGCGACGTTCAATCCTGCTGTCGCCCACTCAGACAAAACAAACTCTCCTTCAAGTAACGAACTGGTTTTGCTGGTTAAAGGAGTAATGATGATGTCTTGAGACAAGTGCGGCGCGCTCACTACAACAGCAGGTCTTACCTTTGAACTCGACAAATCAGAGAAGGGGTATCGCACCAAAATGGTGTCATTTTTGGAGTAGCTGGGCATACACGTCGTCCTCAGCATTGTTCCAAACTGTATCGAGTGATGTCTGGCTGGCTTGTAGCCAAAACTCAGTCTCACCATCGGGCAGCAGTGTCACTAGCACCCTTACCCCTTCCGGTAGTTCCGTTGCTTCCAGCGGCTCAATTTTTCCTTGTCGAATCGTAGCCCAAAGCGATTTCAACATAACTCTTTCATCAATGTCATGCTTTAATTTTATGCCGCAATAGCTGTTTCTACGATCGCCCCTTTCCATCACGCACTAAAGTAGCTAGCGGCTGGATGATACGCCACGATCGCCGTGGTCGATTGCTCTGGATACAACTGCTCACTTTCATCCATGTGCAGGTTAATGCGTTTGGCTTCCAGCAGATCTAGCAGCGTGTACTGATCCTGCATGTTGGGGCAGGCGGGGTAGCCAAAGCTGTAGCGCGACCCTCGATAGCGTTGCGCCAGTACATCACGAATGTTGTCCGGCTCTTCGCTGCCAAAGCCCAACTCGCGGCGAATGCGGGCGTGTACCCACTCTGCTAGCGCTTCTGCCATCTGTACCGCGATGCCGTGGAAGTAAAGATAGTCGGTATAGCTGTTGCCGTCAAAGAGCTTTTTGGCGTATGCCGTTGCCACTTCGCCCATTGTCACTGCCTGCATAGGGAAAACATCAATTTGCCCCGATGCTTTCGGTGCATAGTAATCGGCAATGCAGTAGCGACGGAGGGATTTTTGGCGGGGGAAGGTGAAGGTGGCGATCGGGGTATCAGGAGTCGGATGCAAGGTGTGTGAGTCGTACAGAGAGAGCGAGTTGCCGTCTGCCTGACAGGGAAAGTAGCCGTAGATGGCTTGGGGATGGAGCAAGTTTTCGTCTACGATACGGCGTTTCCACTGCTCCAGGATGGGATAGACCGTTTCTTGTAGGAACTGGTCGTATTCTTCCCGTGACTGTTCACGCGGCTTGCGGAACTGCCATTGTCCGGCAATGAGCGCTTGCAGGTCGAGATACCAGAAGAGTTCATCCCAGGGAATATCGGCAGGCTGGAGAAGATGTTTGCCCCAGAAGGGCGGTATGGGGCGAGGGATATCGGCAGCGATCGCATCGGAGCGGAGGGTATCTTCGATAGAGAGAGTGGGGAGTGGGGAGTGGGGAGTCGGGGTAGAGTTTTGAATTGATTCTGACTCCTGATCTCTAGCTTCTGACTTCTGACTTCTGACTTCTGACTTCTGACTCCCTTCTTCTCCCAAAAATCCCTGTCGATCGTTCCACTTTTCTGCTGCTTTTGCAGGCATCAGTTTATCCATGAAGTGCAAATCGGAAAAGGCATCTTTGCCGTAGATGACCTGTCCGTTGTAGGCGTTCTGGCAGTCTTCATGGACGAATTTGGACGTGAGTGCCGCGCCGCCGAGAATAACGGGGACGGTGATGCCGCGATCGTTGAAGCGGCTCAGGTTCTCCTTCATGAACGCAGTGGATTTGACCAGCAGACCGCTCATGGCGATGCAATCGGGTTTGTGCTGCTCGTAAGCTTCGATGATGCTGTCTACAGACTGTTTGATACCCAGGTTGATGACGCGGTAACCGTTGTTGGAAAGAATGATATCGACCAGATTTTTGCCGATGTCATGTACGTCGCCTTTGACGGTGGCGATGACGAAGATGCCCTTTGCCTGCCCAGAGTCTTCTTTTTCCATAAACGGCTCCAAGAAAGCGACGGCAGCTTTCATCGTTTCAGCAGATTGCAGCACAAAGGGTAGCTGCATTTGCCCAGAGCCGAACAGTTCACCCACGACTTTCATGCCATCCAGCAAAAAGGTGTTGATGATCTGGAGCGGTGGGTATTGCGTCATTGCCTGCTTGAGCAGATTGTCTATTCCCATCCGTTCGCCGTCGATGATATGCTGCTTCAGGCGTTCTTCGAGCGGCAGATCGGCAGTGGCGGCACGGGAGGCTCTGGCATCTTTGGCAGATACGCCTTCAAAGAGCTTCGTCAACTCCGTGAGCGGATCGTAAATGCAGACATCGCCCTCAAAGCGTCGCCGATCGTAAATCAGGTCAAGGCAAACTTCTTGATGGGCAAGATCGATTTTGGCGAGGGGGAGGATCTTGCTGGCGCTGATGATCGCGCCATCCATCCCAGACTCTGTGGCTTCGTGCAAAAACATGGAGTTCAACACAATCCGCGTTGCCGGACTCAAGCCAAAGGAAATATTGGACACGCCCAGCAAAAGATGGCAACCGGGAAGTCGATCGCGCATCTGACGGATCGCTTCGAGCGTGGCACGTCCGTTTGCCCGATCTTCTTCAATCCCAGTGGAAATAGGCAGTGCCAGCGGATCAAAGAAAACTTCGTGAGCGGGAATGCCATACTCCAGGGCTTGACGATAGGCACGTTGGGCGATCGCAAATTTCTTCTCAGCGGTACGTGCCATGCCATCTTCATCGATCGTGCCCACGACAACCCCTGCACCATACTGTTTCGCCAGTTCCAGCACTTTCAAATAGCGTTCTTCACCATCTTCATAGTTTGTGGAGTTGAGCAAGCACTTGCCGCCTGCCACTTTCAGTCCCGCCTCCATCTTTTCCCACTCGGTGGAATCCAACATCAGCGGCAGTGTGACATTGGTGACGAGACGTGACACAAGTTCGCGCATATCTCGCACACCATCGCGCCCGACGTAATCCACGTTCACGTCCAGGATATGTGCGCCTTCCCGCACCTGCTCCTTTGCCAGCGAGACTAGCCCATCCCAATCTTCAGCATTCAGCAAGTCCCGACACTTTTTGGAACCACTAGCATTCAGCCGTTCGCCAATAATGAGGAAGGAATTGTCCTGGTCATAAGGCTGAGCGCTGTAGATAGATGCAGCGGAAGGTGTGTAGCTTAGAAGGGGACGGGGATTAGGAAAGTTTTGAGTTTTGAGTTTTGAGTTTTGAGTTTTGAGTTTTGAGTTTTGAGTTGAATCTTCTAACTCAGCACTCAAAACTGTGAACTCATAACTCTCTCTGACGGGTCGTTCCTTCGGCGTTAGCGTCGGCGCAATCTCCGCCAACTGCTGAATGTGATCGGGACGGGTGCCGCAGCAGCCGCCAATGACCTGTACGCCGAGATCTTCGACGAAGTGCATGAGCGCCATGCGGAGTTCCATAGGGGTCAGCTTGTAGTGAGCGTGACCACCGACGTTTTCGGGGATGCCTGCGTTAGGGATGCAGGAGATGACAAAGGGGGAGTTGGCAGACAGGTAGCGGATGTGATCTGCCATGCGATCGGGTCCTGTCGCGCAGTTCAACCCCAGGATATCAATGGGAAAGGGTTCCAAAATGCTCAACATCGCGGTGACATCGGAGCCAACGAGCATGGTGCCCTGAAGCTCCATCGTGACAGAGACCATCAACGGTCTGCGATCGCCCTTCTTCGCAAAAACTTCCTCAATCCCATTCAGCGCGGCTTTGATCTGCAACACATCCTGCGCGGTTTCTACCAGGAAGAGATCCACACCCCCGTCGTACAAGCCTTCTGCCTGCTCCGCGAAGGTGGCTTTCATCGTGTCGTAGTCGATGTGTCCCAGGGTGGGAAGTTTAGTGGTGGGACCGATCGAGCCAGCGACGAAGCGAGGTTTTTCGGGAGTCGAGAATTCAGCCGCAGCGTGTTTGGCTAACTCGGCGGCAGCTTTGTTCAACGCATACGCCTGGTCTGCCAGATCGTATTCTGCCAGGACGATCGACATTGCGCCAAAGGTGTCCGTCTCGATGACATCGGCTCCCGCTGCCAAAAACTCGCGATGCACTTGGACAACTGCGTCGGGCTTGGTGAATACCAGATACTCGTTACAGCCTTCGTACTCTGCGCCGCCAAAATCCTCTGCTGTCAGGTTTTGCGTTTGCAGCGAGGTGCCCATCGCGCCGTCAAAGACAATGACGGGACGATCGGGATGGTGCAGACGTTCAAGAAAGAGGCTCTTCATTGGGGGGTAGGCTCAACAGTGAATGTAGGCTGTGCTACTAAACAATTGTGACATTACGATCGGCTGTGATGAACGTGTCAGCTCAATTTCTCAACTTATTCTATTGTGCAAAATTTTTGTGGCGACGGGCGTAGCGACACCCTTTATAGAAACAACATCTGCTGAGCAAACTAACTAGGAAAAACCAGGAGGTTAGTGCCTTAGCTATTTAGCCGTCGGATTGGCGTTGATATAGCGCCTTAATGCCTGGTACTTGGGAGCAGTTTTCAGATCTTGTCCGATGTACTCCACCGCACCCCACATGCCGAATTTGATGGGTGTCCCAATATCGCTGTAATGATTGAAAAGCCCGCCGCCTGCTGCCTTCCAGTTGTTGAGATATTCGGTATACAGATCGCCCATCCGAGGATTGCGGTTGACATCAGAGTACAGCTTGGTGATTTGAGGCTCATCATTCCCAAACTGAAAGCTCGTGAGCTGCTGCCCGCCTTCGTAGGCTTTGAGCGCGAGACCGTACTTACGAGCCAAGTTGGCAGAGGCAACCATGTTGGTTTTGATGGGTCCCCTAAGGTCGGCTTGCAGAATGTCGAGCACCTGATCCTGCGACATTCGAGCAATTTGGGCAGCCTTGTCTGGATTCAGCAATATCTCTCTGCCGTCAAAGTAGGGCGCGATCGCGTATGAATCGGCATGTTTAGACGCGTTTTTCCAGGCAAGGATCTGATCGCCAGACCAGGTGTTGACGGATTGCCCTGCGATCACTCGATCGAGCCGGCTCGTTCCACCAAAGACCTGCTCAAAAAGCTTGAAAATCTCGACCGATCGCTGCGAGTAGTACTTTGCCCCAGCGAGATATTGATCCTTATCTAGCCCCAGCTTCACCCCTTGATCTTTGGCGTAGGTTGCCTGTTCAAAGCCAAAATTCCAGACTTCGTTGGAGTATTCGATGTGAACTTTCAGCGATGGGTCGAGTTTGTCGCGCACCAGCGTGGCAAATTGGCGCACGAAATCATCATTGGCGCGAATGGGTATGGTAAACCACGGGTCAGCCTTGAGCGTATTGGCAAGCTGAATCATGTACTCCAGCGAGACCCCATGCACCGCTGATTGGGTTTCAAAAGATGGAGTGGTGCGATCGCTCCAGTTGGCAAGCTGAGACCCATTGGTTCCTGCCCAATCCATAAAGCGCAGGACTTTGAACGGAGACAGGAGCTTGAGAAACTGTGGGTTAAACGGTTGAGTCTGATAAGTTTTTTCGTGTCCCGGCATAATGAACCGGATATGGCGGAGGGGATCAGCCACCTTCGTCGATCGCAGGTTGAGCTGAACACCATTCGCCTCAGTTGTGACCTTAACAACCATGCGACCGGGCGTTTGGCTGACGATCGTCAGCCCCTTACCACTCATCGCCGCCACATCTAATTGACCTTGCCCGTCATACAGCAGCGTGTAGTTTCCGGTTGGATAATGCCCTCCATCTAGCAATCCGGTTGTGGCGTACTGCCCCGATCGCAAAGACGCAACCCAACCCTCGCGGGTGAGAGCTAAGGGACCACCCTGCGCCCAACCCGCACCCTCAGCATTAGAAAACCAGGTATGAGAGGTTTTAAAGACATCAACAAACGGCAGTTCTGTACTGTAGCTCACCACTCCAGCCAGGTTGATGCCCAGAGGGGAGCGAGCGTTTGGCTGGTCAGCGACACGGGCACTACTAAAGTCTTTTCTAGCCGCGTTAGTCAGCGTTTGAGCAGCCAGAGGAGTACTGCTGCTGCTGCTCTGAGCGCTCACATTGACACGATCGGTGCTCGTCAGGCTGTCATTCGTGCTATTGGCGAACCGACCGCAGCCGATTAGCATCCCATTAAATTGTAAGAGCGCCGCAATCAGGAAGACGCGACCCATGCCATTGTTGGAAAGACTTGCTAATTTCACGCCACTTCTATTTTCGTTGACAGTCAGCGAGGTGTTTCAGCACTCACTGCTACATTCAAGTTGCCCTGCTGTAACCCTGATGGCAATATCATAGCTGGCTTCCCCTTCAAGTCTGGCAGGCTGGTCGCTCGATCGCGGAGAGCCACTGAGTTTGAAGGATTCTGACGCAGAAACCAGGTTTCGAGAGGCAACCTGAAGCCTCAAGCAGCATCTTCCCGCCAAGAAACCAGGTTTCTCTCAAGCGCAATTCCTCTCTATAATTGAGTTTGCAGTCAGGGCTTGCTCAGCGGTAGCCATGCCAAACAGTGCAGTCCCCAGCCTTTGCAACTATTCCTAACGTTCGCGCTGCATCCTTTCTAAAAGAATTTCTATGTCCTCCGATCGCCCTCAAACTGACGACCAAAGCAAGTCCAGCCTGGAAGAAATTCGTGCCACCCGGTTGGAGAAGGCTGAACAACTCAAACAGGCAGGGCAAAATCCTTACGCCTATCGGTGGGATGTGACGCATCACACGGCTGATTTGCAGTCGAAATACGCAGAATTGCCCAGTGGCGAAGAAGTACAGGTTGAGGTGGCGATCGCGGGACGCATTTTGGCGCGTCGAGTGTTTGGCAAGCTAGCCTTCTTCAACTTGCAGGATGAAACGGGCACGATTCAGCTTTACCTCGAAAAAGCCCGCATCCAGGCAGGGATGGTAGACAACCCTGATGCCTTCGACCAGTTGAAGCAGTTGACAGATGTGGGCGACATCATCGGCGCAAAGGGCACCATCAAGCGCACCGAAAAGGGCGAACTGTCGGTTTACGTCAGCGAATACGCGATGCTGACAAAATCTCTGTTGCCCTTGCCTGATAAGTGGCATGGTCTAACCGATGTGGCGAAGCGTTACCGTCAACGCTACGTGGATTTAATCGTGAACCCGGACGTGCGGGAAACGTTTCGTCGTCGGGCGCTGATCACCGCAGCCATCCGCCGCTATCTCGATCAGCAAGGCTTTATCGAAATTGAAACGCCTGTGCTGCAAACCGAAGCCGGAGGAGCCGATGCGCGTCCCTTCACGACGTATCACAACACGTTAGAAATGCCGCTCTACCTGCGGATTGCGACTGAACTCCACCTCAAGCGGCTCATTGTGGGTGGGTTTGAGAAAGTCTTTGAATTGGGGCGCATCTTCCGCAATGAAGGCGTTTCCACGCGCCACAACCCCGAATTCACCACGATCGAACTCTACCAGGCATACGCTGACTACCACGACATGATGGCGCTAACCGAAGCGATCGTGGTCTACGCCGCGCAAGCAGTGTTAGGAACGCTGCAAATCACCTATCAGGGAACGCCGATCGACCTCACTCCTCCCTGGCGCAGAGTCACGATGAACGATGTCGTTCAAGAGAAAACAGGTGTGGATTTTAGCCAGTTCACTGTCCTTGAAGAAGCGAAAGCGGCAGCAACCAAAGCTGGCATTACAGAAATTGATGGCGTAACGTCGATCGGTAAGCTACTCAACGAAGCGTTTGAGCAGACAGTCGAAACGTCCCTCGTTCAACCGACGTTTGTAATGGATTATCCAGTCGAAATTTCACCCTTAGCCAAGCCCCATCGCTCGAAGCCTGGA
>JACMKO010000556.1 GCA_014380065.1 Leptolyngbya sp. ES-bin-22
ATTGTGCAGCGATTGATCGAGCCGCGAGATGACTTCCTGCTTGACCGCTTGCAGTAGCAGGGATTCACTGCGCGATCGCGGCTGTGCTGGATGATTGATGACATTGACAGTACCTTTATTGTCAATGTTAAAGATGTCGCGATCGGCTTGTTGGTCGCCTGGTTGCTTCATGCTCACGATCCACCAAATCTGTTGGACTGTCCGGCATTGTCCACGTTGAAGATATCGCGTCCTGCCGTCTGGTTATAGGTGCGATCGCCGCTGGTGTTCTGCACGTTGATGATCTGTTGGGCAATCTGCTTGATCTCAGTCGCAAACGCCTCATCCTCCAGCATTTCCAGATCAAGATATTTTGTTACCTTCTCTAAGGCGACTGGTGTTGGCTGCTGCTCGGCTTCCGCGATAGCCGTTTCAGCGCGATCGTTCCCCTTAAACTTCGCTTGAATCTTGTCACGCAAGGCTTTCACCAGGTCGATCGCGCCACCCAGCGACTTTTTCGCCAGTTCGCCGCCGCCTGCTTTGGCAAATTCTTCAAAGGCAATTTTGGCGATCGCGCCCGCCGTGAGGACAGTTACAGGTTCCATAGCAAACACTTTCTGCGAAGGGGTATCTCTTTTCTACACCAGATTCTCTCTGGTTTCAGAAACATGCGTTTGCTACGCCACCGAGCGATCTTGCTAAGGTTAAGACTGCTACAAGCGCCACTGGTCAGGTTCAAAGGCTAAGCCCGTCTGCGTGGACTCATGGTAGAAGCGGGTTCTGCAACCTGCGGCAGATTGTAGCCCTGTGGGTATGGCTCTGCTAGTGCCTAGCCGCAATTTTGGGTTGCCAACGCCTGACCTTGGAAGCCATCCTCTCAACGGTCAAGCTTGAATCGCTCTTGCTTAATCAGTCTTACTAATGATAAAACCTGACTTTAATGTTGTTAGTGTTAAAAAAGCTGTCAAACTAGATTCGTCGTTCTCTTGCTGGGAGCTGACTCTTAATCCAGCGTTGCCCAGGTTGTTAATCCCCAGGTTGTGAGTATGAACCCTGACATTAAAGAATCCGAATTTCCTGATCCAAGCCCTTCAGACGTTGTTCCCGAGACAGACTTGGTCATGGATGAGCCACTTTTGTTGCCGCCTGCCTCTGAGTCAGAAACAAGCCAGCAACTGAAGCAGGCTGGCGATCGTATTTATACGTTCTTGTCGGGGCTACCCGACTATTTGTCTGACTTTTTTGGTGAGTACAAACGACCAATCATTACGTTGGGTTTGATTTTTGGGTCGATCGTATCGGTCAAGTTGACTCTCGCCCTACTCGATGCCATCAACGACATCCCCTTGCTTGCACCCACGTTTGAACTGATTGGCTTCTCCTATACCGCATGGTTTATTTATCGGTATTTGTGGAGAGCCTCCAACCGAGAAGAACTTGCAGGTAGCTTCGGTTCCTTGAGAGACCAGGTTTTAGGCAGAGGCACGCCTAAAGTCTAGAGTCTATGCAACCGCAGTCACGTCAAACGCGGAGCCTTGTGAAAACGTGCCCTTATTGCTTGCGTCTTTTGAACCTTGAGGCAACTCATCCCTGAAGCGAAGGGCGTTTCTGATGAGGGCACTGCTAACGTTTTCGCTTGGAGACTCATAGCTAAAGAACGATCGCGTCATTGCGTCGATCGTGAGTCCGTATGGCGACTCGGCTCCAAAGCCGACTCACCCGGAAAATGTTCGTCCACCAACGCACCCACGTCACGGGCAGAGACGCGACTATAGCGAGTTTTCTCAGGCATGAACACGACATTGGGACCCGCCTTGCAGTACTTCATGCAGCCTGTCCCTTGAATTTTGACATCCGTAAGATGTCGATCGCTCAAGGCTGTTTCTAGCGCCTGACAAACCGCTTTACCGCCTCGTTTCATGCAGTCTGACTTCTGACAAACCAGAATTTTGGCGCTAGCGGCGGGTTTGGGCACAGTTGGTTTGGGCACAGCGATCGACGACGCGTCTGTCTTTCCAGGAGAGAGAACGCTGACTTTATAAGCTTTAAGCGTTGGCTGCTGATGTTTGTGGCTTGTTTTCTGTTCACCCCAAACTTGAAGCCATGCTCCAGGGATTGTGTCTTCACCAATTGCAGTACGCGCTTCCTTGGCTAATTTAACGCTGCACTCGCCATCAGCCGTCAGCAGCCGTAGGCGTTTGGGCGTGCCATCTTCAAACACACAGTCCAAAAGCCGCCCTTCCAGGCTGAATGTCGATCGCCCTGTTTTACTCATAGTACCGTTCTGAAGGTTGAGAGAGAGCTTTGTTGAGAAACTTATTCAATAAGCTCATTCACTAGGCTACAACAAAACGCTAGGCTTGCCAGCCCCTTTCAGCAGATTCTCACTCTGTCAGTGCGATTGGTCAGTGCGATCGTGCCTGAGACAAAATGAGTCCTGTTACCCTTAAATGTCCTTCTATCGGTCGTTCCGATGAATAATAGAGTAATGAAGTGCTATCGGTTGAATCTATGCCAACGCTCGACTCGGAAAATTTGACCTTAGAAGCGGCGCAGGACGTGTTGAGGCAGTTTCTTTGTGTCGAGCGCTCAGCAACATCCGAAGCCTCGCTCGTGCGGCAGGCACTCTTGCTCGTCGCTGCTCATTCTGACTATCAGATCTTGGGGATCTGTGCTGACACGATCGATCAGGCAGCCATAGCACTGAACGCGTATCTCACCGCACTAGGCTATGAAGCAACGCCTGAAGTCGGCACAGTGGAAGGCTCTGTGTACGTCAAATTCAATCCCCGGAGCGATCGCTGCCACGTTGCGCCCTACATTGGCACCCATCGCGGTGTCCTCGTTTCCTGCCAATCTGCCTACGATGGCGATGTCAATGAAACATTTGGACATTTGCCGTTAGATTTATTTGAAAAGTAGAGAGTGCGGCATCGGGACAAGCCTAAACTCAACACTCATTCCCATCGCCTTACCGCCGCCTCACCTCACCTCACCACTCCTGCCCCTCTCATGCCTGTAGATTCGCTGCCTTACGCCTTAGAGCAACTCCGCGATACATTGCGTCCAGGGCAGCGAGAGATTGCGCTGTGGCAAGGAGGTCCGTTAGCAGTTTCGGCAGTGCCCGGAGCCGGGAAGTCTACAGGTATGGCAGTGGCAGCCGCGATCGCCATTGCCCAGCATCAGCTTCACGCGCGTCGTCAGCTAGTGGTTGTGACGTTTACGCGATCGGCAGCCGCAAATCTTAAAGCCAAAATCCGTCAAAACCTGAACGTCTTGGGCTTGCCACCAGGAGGTTTTGTGGTGCAAACGCTGCATGGGCTTGCCTGGGCGATCGCGCGTGCCCATCCAGAGCGGTCAGGCTTGAACTCGGACAGCGTGCTGGTCACGCCGAATCAGAACCATCGGTTGATTCGTACCTGCGTTGAGCAATGGATCTCGGCGAATGCCCGTCACTATCAAATTTTGCTAGAGGGACGACAGTTTGACGGCGAGGAAACAGAGCGTTTGCGCCGACAGTCTGTGTTGCGATCGGAAGTGCTGCCTGCCTTAGCGACGACGGTCATCCATGAGGCAAAAAGTTCGGGCTTGCTGCCAGATGCTTTGCGATCGCAGAGCAATGAGATTGATGATCCCTACTCCATCTTGACGATCGCAGCGGGACTGTACGAGTTTTACCAAACCCAGCTTCGCTTTCGGAACCTGATCGACTACGACGAAATGATGTTGGCAGCGCTGCGCGTCCTGGACGATCCTGCTGTACGGCAGTCCTGGCAGCAGCAAGTGTTTGCGGTCTTTGAGGACGAGGCACAAGATTCTAGCCCACTACAGACTCAACTGTTGGAGATCCTGGCGGCTGATCCGGCTGAGCCAGAAAACCGCGATCGTGGCAATCTGGTGCGCGTTGGCGATCCTAACCAGGCGATTAACTCCACCTTCACGCCCGCTGATCCGATGTTCTTTCGGGAATTCTGCGAAGCGTGTCGTGCCCAAAAGCGGCTGGCAACGATGACTCAAGCAGGACGCAGCAGTCGTCCCATCATTGATGCGGCTAATTTTGTCTTGCAGTGGGTCAATCAATCCAAGCTGGCAGGTGTTGAGCAGCCTTTTAGTGTACAAACAATCCGCCCAGTGGCTTCAGATGATCCCCAGCCGGATGCCAATCCGACTCCTGAAGGTCACGGGCTAGAACTATACGCGCCAGACGATGTGTATCAGACCGTAGAACGTATTGGTCAACGATCGCTAGCGTTGTTCAAAAAGAATGCTCAGGGACGAGCAGCGGTGCTGGTGCGTACAAACGATCAGGGGCGCTTTGTAGCGAAGGAACTGCACCGTTGGTATGGGGATAAGCTACCTGTGTACGAAGTGGGACAGCGCGATCGCCAGTCTCACGTACCAGCCGAGATGCTGACCTTACTGCAATTTCTCGATCGCCCCCACTCGCCCGATAACCTGAAAGCTGCCCTCACCGTTTTGGTCACACGCAAGCGCATTCCCACCCAAGATCTCAATGCGATCGTCAGCTTTCCAGAACAGTTTTTGTATCCAGGTCCCCTCGACCCCGCGCAACCAGACCCTGTAGTTGAAGCGCGTCGCTATTGCACCAGTCTCCTCAACGCTCGCTTGCAGCTTCCACCCGCCCAACTCATTCCCTTCCTGGCGCTGACGCTCGATTACGAGCAAACTGAGCTGGCAACCGCCGACAAGCTGACAGAACGTCTTGCCCAGCAGTCAACTGGTAAGCACGCGCTTCCAGCCATTTTGAGTCTCTTGAACGAGATTGTTACCTCAGAGCAGTTTGAGCCAGTCGAGACAGACGATGCAGAAGAGCGCTACGCTCGCCCAGGGCAGCTTACCGTCATCACCATGCACAAGGCGAAAGGGCTGGATTGGGATTATGTGTTCATCCCCTTTCTGCATGAGCAGACCATTCCTGGCAGCCAGTGGATTCCACCCCAGGCGCAGTTTCTTGGCGACTTCACGCTGGCAGAAGTCGCTCGTGCCCAAATTCGCGCCAGTTTGCACAAGCAGTTCCCCCTGCCGTCGATCGATGCTGCCTGGGAACGCGCCAAAAACCTGAAAACCGCTGAAGAGTTTCGTCTGCTCTATGTGGCGATGACGCGGGCAAAACGTTTACTGTGGCTATCAGCAGCGCGGAAAGCCCCGTTCACCTGGAATAAGCCAGAAAACTTGCAGGATCGTGACCCGTCTCCGATCGTGTCTGCCCTAAAGGAACGGTTTCCCGCCTCTGTAATGACTTAAGACGTTCGGCTTTCCGATCGGGAAAATGAGAGCTTAACTGTGAAGATTAAGGAGACTAATGACAGTTAAACTCACGCTCTTTTCATTGAACGCTAAGATTAGACGCTAAGTGAGAGCGTTTAGACTGTGTACAGCCAAGCGCTTGAGAAAGACTGAATCAAAGCTGTACTTGGTTTACAGTGCCAAAGTTTCTGACTGAGCGGCACAGCGTCAGAGAATCGGTTAAGGTGTTTCTGAGAGAGTGTTGCAAAAGTTAACAGAATCGTTACATCGTTTAGATCGCCAAAAAGGCTGGATGGAGGCTCCAATGGAAGCCCGCTTGATTAAATTTTTGCAAGAAGAACTGGCAATCTCGGACTCCGCGATCGCTACCGTTAAACGTCACCAGGAATTTGACGTTACTCTGCTGCCCATGATCCTCTGGCAGTATGGTTTGGTGACGCTAGAAGAACTCGATCGGATTTTCGACTGGCTCGAAACGGCGTAATGGCACAGAGCAGTCTCAATCACTAACGTCGTTTTGCCGCTTTATACATGGGTGGTGGTGGCGGCATGACGGGTGCCTTCATGTGATTCACC
>JACMKO010000557.1 GCA_014380065.1 Leptolyngbya sp. ES-bin-22
ACTCTCAGTTCGAAACCAAGGTTGAAGCTATCTGCGCCGTCTACGCCACGGCCCAAGAACGGGCAGAGCAAGGAGAAATCATCGTGAGTCTCGATGAAATGACGGGGATTCAGGCGCTCGAACGCACCATGCCTGATATTCCGATGAAACCGGGACGCATGGTGAAACGGGAATTTGAGTACATTCGCCATGGTACCCAAAGCTTAATTGCCAGCTTCAATGTCGCGACCGGTGAGATCGAAGTGGCCACAGTCGGGGCGACGCGCACCGAACAAGATTTAGAGGCCCATGTGCTGAGACTGCTTGCGAAACATCCCACAGCGCCCAAGTATCATCTGGTGATGGATTGCCTGAATACCCATCAGTCAGAGGCTTTAGTGCGGTTAGTCGCTCGTTTAGAGCCCGAGGGCTTGGATTTAGGCATCAAAGGTAAAGCGGGTATTTTGCAATCGATGCCTAGCCGCGCTCAGTTTTTAACCGACCCGACCCATCGATTGGTGGTTCAGTTCACGCCCAAGCATTGTTCTTGGCTCAATCAGATTGAGCTTTGGTTCGGTATTTTGGTCAGAAAGCTATTGAGACGAGCGGATTTTACCAGTACTGAGCAGTTAAAACAGCGGCTTCTAGAGTTTGTGGAGTACTTTAATCGAACGATGGCGAAACCCTTCAAGTGGACTTATAAAGGTAAACCATTAGCCGCTTAAAAGACTAGGCTTATTTAAGCCGCCGACTACTAGTTACCGAATGGCAGTGGACAAACCGATTCCTGGCGACATCCAGATCACCGTCTACCGCATCATGCAAGAAGCGCTCACCAACATTTGCAAGTACGCCGCTGCCACTGCCGTAGACATCACCATCCAAACCAACGGCGATCGCCTACAGGTTACATTGCAAGATAACGGCAAAGGCTTTGACCCTAACCAGACCACCACAGGCTTTGGACTCCAGGGAATGCAAGAACGCACCGCCGCGATCGCAGGCTCCTTTGAACTCATGACTGCGCCCCAACAAGGCTGCAAAATCCACGCCACCTTCCCCCTAAACCCATAGCCCTACTCATCCCCTCATCCCAATGATCCGCCTCCTTCTCGTTGACGATCAAGACCTCATCCGTCGGGGCATGACCGCTTTGCTGAAGTCCGATGAGGCACTGCAAGTGGTTGGGGAAGCGGCAAACGGGCAAGACGCGATCGCCCTCGTTGCCAGCCTGACACCGGATGTCGTTTTAATGGACGTGCGGATGCCTGTGATGGATGGAGTCGCCGCAACGAAAGCCATTTGCCAGCAGTTTCCAGACACTAAAATCCTGGTGCTAACCACCTTTGACGATCAGGAATATGTCACGCAGGCACTGCAAAACGGCGCATCAGGCTATTTGCTCAAAGATACGCCGTTTGACGAACTGGTGCAGGCAATTCGATTTGTCCACAAAGGCTACACGCACATTGGTCCTGGCTTAGTCAGCAATGCCGTCACAATGCCATCTGTCGCCGCTTTAACGCCTGCGCTGGCAGAACTTACGCCTAGAGAACAGGAGATTTTGCAGTTGATTGCTCAGGGTGCCAGCAATCGAGAAATTGCCCAGTCGCTCTACCTTGCTGAGAAGACGGTGCGGAATCATGTCACCAATATTCTGAGTCGGTTGGGCTTGCGCGATCGCACTCAGGCGGCGATCGTTGCACTGCAACAGCAGTGGGAGTAGGGAGTGGGGAATAGAGAATGAGAGCACCTGAACGCTGAATCAACTCAAAACTCTCCCAGCTCCTGCCTCCTCTCTGAAAAATCAAAACTCAAAACTCAAAACTCAAAACTTTCATCCCTTATCCCTCACCTCTCACCTCTCCACGTGCCATGAAAGCCAGGTGGCACGACGTGAGGAAGCGCCAGTTTACAGACAGGCTCGTCATCCAGGCGATCGCTGTCAAAAATCCACGCTTCGCTGCGATCGAGATCCGCGTCGTAGACAACCGTGAGAAGCCAGCCTTGACCAGCATGAATCGCATCGGGCGCATAGATGGGTTCACTGGGGTAACGATTAGTGCCCAGATCGGCTTCGGTAAGAGTGGCGGTTTGATAGTCGAAGCGGGCGATCGTGCCAAACAGCTCGTGTTGTAAGACCGTATCCCGACGATGCAGCGATAGATAGGTGTAGCGCGATGGTTCACCAACCTGTTCGGGCTGCACGGTGGGAAATTCACAGCCACGATCGACGACTTCCTCCAGTGCCAGCACTGCGCCGGATTTTGGCTCCAGTCTTAGTTGCCAGAGGGTTCCTTTTGCCAGGGTTTCGGTATGTCCTGTTGCCACTTCTCTAAGAAATTGGTTGGTCTGAAAGTCTGCGTAGCGTACAAAGTCGAAGGCGATCGAGCCATCGGCAAGTTCGCCACCGTTGCCAAAGTGCCACTGATACCAGGGTTCCGTCTCGCTGCGGCTGACAACTTGCAGCGTGGTGCGATCGACCACAATGATTTCTGTGCCCTTCTCCGGCTGCCACGACAGAGCATCGCAATAGCTCTTGAGCATCGCTAAGACGGGCAGGGCATTCAACCGTACAGGTGGCACGCAGAACACCAGATACCGACCAGCCAGCACACAGTCATGAATGATCGGTAACCCCTGGAGCGGAATCTTGTTATGCTGCTGCACCTTCCCACTGGCATCGCTGCGGTACACATTTAACGTGCCATGTTGCCCAAAACTGACCCCAAAGTTGAAAATATCACCCGTCTTCGGGTCGCGCTTGGGATGCGCTGAATAGGCAGCACCATCCAAACCGCCGAGGTCATCCAGTCCTAGCGTATCGAGCGTGTCCAGCGTCAGTGCATGGGGTAGTCCACCTTCCCACAGCGCCAGCAGTTTGTCAGGCAACGCGATCACGGAAGTGTTGGCAACGTTTTTGAGACCTTTGTTGAACCGTTCCCACCACTGACCAGGCGGCAGCATCGCGTAACTGCTGTACAAAAACTTGCCTGCTTGCTTTTCTGCCTGGTATCCGGTTGTTTGAACGTAGCGATAAACGCCCGTTGTGCCTCCATCGGTAAAATGAAGCCCCAGGATGCCACCATCCCCATCAAACCAGTGCCCCACCCGTTGCCCACCCCGTTCCAGCGTAGCGGGACCGTTGCGATAAAGGGAACCACGCAAGCCCGGAGGCACTGCTCCTGCTAAGACGGTAAGGGGCACGGGACCAAATGCATTAGCAGGCTGAAGCACTCCGTTTGCCCAGGCTGCGGTTTGAGTTGGTTGAATAGTCGTTACCATCGCTAAGCTCCGTATGTCTAATGTTTGTAGATCGTGTACTTGCTTGACGGGTTCTGTCGGCTATTTGGCAATGGCAGGAAGCCGCTTGCCCCGACAATCTTTCGATCATTAGCCCAATCCTTTTGGATCGAAACCGAAGGCGTGTGGCGCGCAAACATTGCTGATGCCTTGCTTTATATGCCTTTACGATCGCTGACATTATTTCAACCGTGAGCCCTAGCCTCATTGTTACTGCTAACTCAGCAAGTAGTGAAAGAAGCCCATCGCTATTGATACAACTGTTTGCTCATACAACTGGTTGCATTAAATGCTAGTCTATATTCAACAAAGTGCATATGTCAATCAGTGCATACAAACGACTCGATCGAGGATAAAATCGATGGCACTTGCCCAGGCAATTTTGGCGCTGCTGGTCAACCACCCTCAAAGCGGCTACGACCTCACCAAAAACTTTGAGGAATCCGTTGGCTGCTTCTGGAAAGCCACCCACCAGCAGATCTACCGCGAACTTGCCAAGCTCGAAGCACAAGGATGGGTACAGCCTACAACCGTCTTTCAAGAAAGTCGTCCCGACAAAAAGGTCTACGGCATCACAGAGTCTGGTCAACAATATCTCGCAATCTGGGTTGCAGCACCCTGCAACCCAATGCTCATCAAAGAAGAATTATTAGTCAAAGTCTTCGCAGGTTCCTTAGTGTCAACGCACGTGATTCGGCAACAGCTTCTCCAACATCGCCAAATTCATCTAGAGCAGCTCGCTCACTATCAGCAGATTGAGGCAGTGGAATTTGAGCACCCTAAAGCCTTACCGCTAGGAGCAAAACTGCAATACCTGGTGCTGCGCCGAGGCATTCGCTATGAGAGCGATTGGGTTGCTTGGTGCGATGAGGCTTTGGCATGGGTGCAGGAGGAAGGGGAAGGGCTAAAAGCTAGCACCTAAGAGAATCGGAAACTGTGGTGACAATTTAACGATATCTCTGTCTGCTAATATATTTAGGTTGTTCAGGTTAATAGCATCGTTGAGTCAGTCCATAGACCTGCCCAAGGTAGACGATTTTTTACAAGAACTGGCAACCATTCAGCAAACAGGCTCCAAGCGCATCGCGTTGCTAGGCTCCCGCCACGTTCCCATTACCCATCAAAATTTGATCGAAATGATGAGCTATGCCCTAGTCTTGGAGGGCAATCGCTTGATCACGTCTGGTGCTACAGGAACGAATCAGGCGGCAATCCGAGGTGCCATGCGGGCAGATCCGACACTGCTGACCGTAATTCTGCCTCAAAGCATGGAACGACAGCCGCGCGAATCTCGCGAACAGCTAGACCAAGTGATGCATCTGGTCGAAAATCCCAGTAACGACACGCTATCGCTTGCAGAAGCCAGTGCCCTCTGCAATGCCGAAATCGTCTCGCGCTGTCAGCAGTTGATCTGCTTCGCCTTTCATGACAGCCAAACCCTCCTCACTACCTGCCACGAAGCCGAAGACCAACGCAAAATCGTCACGCTTTTCTACTTTGATTAGCTTGCTTTCAGCCATCTCAACGACCTGCCAGTTCAATGAAGTCATAAGACTTTATTATTGAGCTGGCAGCCCAGCTTCGGCTTGTATCGCTACCGTGTGACACTTTTGCGGAGAGCTGCTGCAAATTATTGGTGGGGCTAATACTGTCACGCCTTTAGCTCTAAGTCGGTGCTTTGGATTAAACGTAGGATGGGTAAAGCCGTTCCGGCAGACCAGAAAAGCGATCGCGTAACCTTGGCTGTTAAACAGTTGTAGGCTTGATGAAGCGATTGCCGCGTCTTACAACTAAATGCGCCTTCCTACTTAGCCCAACTCGACAGGTTGTGTCAGGTTGACTGGCTTTAGCAGTGCCCTAGTGTTCCGTCAAGAATTTTTTGACGGGTTGCAAACCCTTAACCAAATAGTTGAGCTTAACTGCTTGACAGACTCTCTTATTAGAGTACAATGACCGACCGAAAATTTTAGTTGAAGTTCATCAAACATATATAGTCTGAGCCTCTGAACTTTATACAAACGATTGCCACTGTTTGACAAACTAATAAAGTGAGTTGAATGGCTTCTAAAAATAAGTTCTTAAGTATGGGCAAACAGTCGTTTCCACATACTTAAGAACTGTGAAGCGATTTGATTCACAGCGCTTACTACGCGCCACTATGGGAAGGGATAGAAAATTCTCTTGCGAAGGAGACAGCCTTTACTTGCTGTTGAAGCTTCAGCCCCTATCCAGACGAGGTGTACTTGGACGCGTTAATTGATCGAAGAGCTTCATGATAGTGATGCGCGATGTATTGCTGAACACACACGTTCTTGAAGAGTAGATTGATAAAATTGCATTTCTAGAAAGTTTCCCAATTAGTTTAATAGCGAGGCTTTATGACCATTGTTTGTGAGCAGCAACTCGTTCAAGAGGTGATGCACGAGGGGCAACTGCTTGGAATTATCATCTCTGCTGATTTTAGAAAGTCAGGCATTCACTTCTTCACGCCGAATACGCTGTCTCAGCAAATTGCTTACATGCGACACCCTGCTGGAAAAAGCATTCAGCCTCATGTTCACAATCCTGTTCCTCGAGAGGTGTGCTACACCCAAGAGGTTCTCATGATTAAGCGGGGAAAACTACAGGTAGACTTTTACACGGAGCAACAGCAATACCTGAAGAGCTATGTACTTCAAGCAGGGGATGTAATCCTGTTAGTACAAGGTGGGCATGGTTTTGAAGTGCTGGAAGAGGTAGAAATGATTGAGGTTAAACAGGGACCTTACGTGGGAGAGCAGGATAAAACCCGGTTCACTTGCCCTTAAGAAGGCTAGCGCATCCCCATACGTTCTCAGGTCCAGCAGATGAGGGCGTTCGATCGATACCCTATGCAAAGTTTTTGAGTAAACGCGCGCTCCTCGGCACGGGCGAAGACCATATCTCGATCTTTTGCCTCCGATTGGGCTTTATACAGAGAGGAGGAGACCGCAAGCTGAACGCTGTTCCATTGACGTAACATTCATTGCTTGAGCAAGCGCTGATCCATGCTTTCAGATTAACGCTTTAGGCATTTCTTATGGGTGACGACCATTTCAAAAGATGGATATGACAGCGATATGACAGATTTTATTCCGGTTAATCAACCACTACTAGATGGCAAAGAAAAGCAATACCTGAACGAATGTATCGATACAGGTTGGATTTCTTCAGAAGGACCCTTCATCCAGAAGTTTGAATCTGAGTTTGCAGCACGAGTGAATCGCAAGCACAGCATTGCTGTGACTAACGGCTCGGCGGCGCTGGATGCGGCGATCGCTGCTCTGAAAATTGGTCCTGGAGATGAGGTTATCCTACCAACGTTTACGATTATCTCCTGCGCCGCCGCGATCGTACGGGCTGGAGCAACGCCAGTTTTGGTAGATTCCGATCCACTTACCTGGAACATGGACGTCTCTGCGATCGCCGACAAGATTACACCCAAGAGCAAAGCCATCATGGTCGTCCACATCTATGGGTTGCCTGTGGATGTTGATCCTATTCTTAAACTCGCTCACCAGCATGGCTTGTGGGTGATTGAGGATGCGGCTGAAATGCATGGGCAAACCTACAAAGGTGAACCTTGTGGTAGCTTTGGCGATATCAGTACGTTTAGCTTTTACCCCAATAAACATATCACCACGGGCGAAGGGGGAATGCTCGCGACGAACAGTGATGACTTGGCTGCACGTTGCCGCTCTCTACGAAATCTCTGTTTTCAACCGCAAAAGCGGTTTGTCCATGAAGAGTTAGGTTGGAATCTTCGCATGACCAACCTTCAAGCGGCTGTAGGCTTGGCTCAGCTAGAACGGCTCGACGAGTTTGCTGCTCGTAAGCGGCGCATGGGTCAGCACTATACCCAGTTGTTGTTAGAGGTTCCGGGAGTTGATCTTCCCCTTACCTCAACTTTGTATGCCGATAGTATCTACTGGGTCTATGGTCTTGTCCTCAAAGAAGAGGTGCCCTTTGATGCTACTGAAGCAATGAAGCGTTTGGGACAGCATCAAATCGGCACTCGTCCTTTCTTCTGGGGCATGCATGAACAACCCGTTTTCAAGAAGATGGGCTTATTTCAGGGGGAAACCTACCCCGTAGCAGAACGTCTGGCGCGACGCGGGTTTTACGTTCCCAGTGGGATGGCAATCACTCTCTCTCAGATTGAGCAGGTTGTGACCGCAATCAAGGACATTCTGAAGTAGGAGGCGTTTGAAGTAGGAGGCGTTTGAAGTAGGAGGCGTTTGAAGTAGGAGGAGAGAGCGTTTACATTTAAATCGACTCTCATTCAATGGAGCAAAACAGTTTGTAAGCTTGCGCAGTGAAGTGGCTGAGTCTATTGCGCACATCCGTGCCATAAGGCTATGCGCTGAATTGTGAGTAAGATTCTAAGTCAGGTTCAGTGCCTTTTCGTGCAGGGTTCACAGCCTTATTCGTTCATAGCTTATACCTCAGGTTAGAAACTAAATGGCGATTTTTATTCGCGTAAGGCATACTGAAGGCGCTTGACTCAAAGGTTTTGGTTATTCAAGGTATTTTAGTGATGTGGGAGTTTTTGTAGAAATGCAAGTTTTTGCGAATTATGCTAGCTACTACGACTTGTTGTATCAGGATAAGGACTATGCTGGCGAAGTTAATTATGTTCACAACCTCATACAAAGTTACAGGTCTGGTGCCGAAACCGTTCTGGAGCTTGGTTGTGGCACTGGTATGCACGCGTCTCTTCTAGCTGAAAAGGGCTATACGGTTTGTGGCATTGATCTTAGTGCTGAAATGCTAGAGGCTGCTCAACAGCGTTTACTAACATTGCCGGAAAAGCAGGCATCAAAACTGAAGTTTATCCAGGGTGATGCTCAAACGGTACGTGTGGATCAACAGTTTGATGTGGTCATCTCTTTATTTCACGTTGTCAGTTATCAGCCAACAAATGAAGCCTTACGAGCCGCTTTTGAAACGGCTAAAACTCATCTGAAGCCAGGGGGAATTTTTCTATTTGATTGTTGGTATGGACCAGCAGTCTTAAGCGATCCCCCAACAGTTCGGGTGAAGCGCCTAGAGAATGAAAAAATTCGGATTACTCGCATTGCTGAACCGGTGCTGCATCCCAATCAAAATACAGTTGATGTCAATTACCAGGTGCTGATTCGCGACCTGACGACAGGCGTGGTAGAAGAACTACAGGAAAGGCACACGCTGCGGTATTTGTTTAAGCCAGAAGTAGATTTGCTTTTTGAGCAGCATGGGTTTAGCTGTCTCGCGATCGGTGAATGGATGACAGATCAGGGAGCAGGCTCACACACTTGGAACGTTTATTTTATTGGTCAAAACCAACCTGCATGAGTGCAAAAGCACTGGAAAGGAAAGCACAATGAAGTATCATCTAGCGCTCGGTAGTTCACTCGATTTGGAAAGTATCAATCGAGAAGCTCAATTGGGGAAGCGCCCAAGACACATTATGTGGAACCTTAGTCAAGTACTGGGTGCCGCAGTCCACACGCTCAGAGATGAGCCAATTTTGCCTGTGGACAGGCTTCGAGCTAGAGTTATTAGCCTGCCGGAGCATTGGGCTTTGGCACGGAAGCTGGCTAAACAACTGCATGGAGAGGATGTTGTCTATTGTAATGGGGAAGACATTGGGCTTCCGCTTGCCATACTCTGTGGAGCTAAGCCAAATCGGCCAAAAATTATTAGCTTTTTCCACTCGGCTAATCGCCTCCGCGTCCGTGCCACTCTAAAGTTTTTTCGACTCGAAGAAAAAATTGATATATTTGTGTCTAACGCAGAGTCTCAGTTTAATCAGCTTAGACAAACGCTGTGTCTGCCTGAGTCACGATTTTTCTATCTTTCAGAACAAACGGATGTTCGGTTCTTCTGTCCTGGACCGGTTTCAGTTGGCAAGCTACGTCCTATTATTGCTAGTGCTGGTTTAGAGTGGCGAGACTACAAAATTTTGGCAGCCGCTACCGCCGACCTAGATCTAGATGTAAAGATTAGTGGTTTTTCGCGCGATGCAAGACCGCTGGCGAAGTCGTTTCCCAAAACGATGCCTGCGAATATGACGCGTCGCTACTACGAGTGGACGGAGTTGGTGCAGCTCTATCGTGATGCTGATATTGTCGTTGTCAGTTTGTTTAAGGGCGATGCGTCCTCGGGTGTGACGACGCTGATAGAGGCAATGGCGTGCGGTCGTCCTGTGATTGCAACACAAACAAAAGGACTGGCAGACTACTTGCAAACTCCCGGGACGGTCATTCCTGTGGCACCGGGGGACTTAAAGGGGCTGAAGGCAGCGATCGCTCATTTACTCAACACGCCTCAAGTAGCGGAAGAGCAGGCGAAACATGCTTACGAAATGGTGTCTAAACACCACAACAGTGAGCAGTACGTTGAAAAGCTGACGGCGTTGCTGCGATCGGTTGGATAGCAATCAATGCTTGCAGGGTGTTAGCGAATGCTCTTTTGCCAAACTTAAGTGGCTTAAATAAAATTGAACGCTACAAGCTACCTACAGCATGAGAAAGTAGGTGCGATTATAGATTTCGTTCATCAATAACCCTCAGTAGCTCCACTGGTGGCTAGCCTTTAAAGCAGGCTACGGCTGATAGCAGCGCTACAGCTATAGCCATACTGCTTCGGACGGAGTGTAGGGGTGAAACCTTAGCTGGGAGCAGCGCCCCCATACCCCTTTGACCCAATGTCTTTAGTCTCTGTGGCGACAGCTATAGTAAGGTGTGCTCTGGGCGATGCACAGACTGGTCTGGTGAATGGTTTCAGGCTGCTATGTGCGTCAGGCAATATGTATAGCAACTCAGTCGTCGTTCACGTAC
>JACMKO010000558.1 GCA_014380065.1 Leptolyngbya sp. ES-bin-22
ATCCATATCGCTAGAGCGAACTCAGGGTTTTGACGAAATGTGACGTCTCCCCTACGGTAGATGGAATCAATAACTTCCCAGGGTGACCGATAGACCAAAAGAAATTTTGCGTCCGGAAGTAAATTTTCCCAAAAATTTAGGAAAAGGGTGGTTCTGGGATCTTTCCAACCCCAGGGTTGGGTCGAGGAAGCATTATCCCGGATCAGTATCCTCGCTTGATCAACATAGTATTCGGGAACGTTGATCGTATTCGCGACTGTCCAGCCATCGTTATTGAGGCCTATCGAGCCTAGAGCCTCTCGATGAAAATTGAGAAAATTAAGGTTTTCAAAATGCCCTTTAACATTACTGGAACTTTCTTCTAAAAGACTTTGTCCAATATCCAAACCAGCACTTTGTAGAAGCGCTGTTGTTAAAGACGTACCCGATCGATGCATTCCAGCCACGATCAGAACAGGTTGCTCACTGTTTCCGTTATTCTGCATCGAAGGCAATCTCCACAGCGTCGTTTCTAGTTTCTAATTGTATCGGAAATGAAAATTTAAGCCTTCATTGACACATGCGGTCATGGGGTCGTAAAGAGGCTGGGCAACGCGAAGCGATGCGAGGCTAAGGAACAGACCCCACTAGAGTGATCGAAGCTAGTGCCGAACCGGGATAGCATCAGACGCTGAAGCCAGCCAGCGCTTTCAATACTTGAAACAACGATGTACTGAGGCATTGCTGCTCTTTATGCTTACTGAGAAAGGCTGAATGAGCGCGAGGCGAATGAGTTGCGTTGTGCGGTCGATCGCTAACACCTGTTTCAGTGTTCTCAGCAGCAGTGGGAAAACCCTGATAACTACCATAAAGAATCGATGAAGCAAGCCCTGACTGATGAATAGCGCCAAGCTCGATCGCAACAGAGCTAACCGCTGATGGCACTCGTTGGAGAGCGGGAACCACGATCGCAAGGGATAGAAGCCATCTTTGTGCTCACAAGAGGATGCTTTAGAAGTCCACATCTTCGTAGCCTCGACGACTAAATACTCCCACTCCTTTGGAGAAGGCTGCGCCAACGAAGCGAGTGCCTTGCACTCAGCCATGTCCGAAGGGCTATAAACCGCCTCCGTAGGTGACACCTGGCTTTGCTGTATGCGTAGGCGGACTTTGTCTTTGTAGTCGCGGTTTTAACCGCCAGAGACGTTTCAAACACCCTCTAAGAAACGGTTCGCGGAAACACCCTTACTGGATTAAGACTGCTCTGCGCCGCAAAAGGTTGACAAGGACAGGCGTATAGGAGCCTCATCATCTCTTCGCAATCGAATCGTTTTTTTACGCCTCAGACTAGGAAGCAGAGGCGCTGCCGTTCTCATAGTGCAACTTACGTCCTTGTTCTACCCACTTTAAGGTTGTGCTGTCTCCTTCTCCGTTAGAGAATCCTCTACGTAGCTGCACCATTTACGGGTATCGCTGAGAAGAATGTAGAAAGATGTAACGATCGCCTGATTCTATTAATAAAGATTGCAGCTTTTGGAGGTGATTGCTAACTTGTGCATAAGCCGTACAGTCCACTGTTCTTTTTCCATCGTGAAAGTACCTGTATTGATTGTGAGATTGTTCGCACCGACCAGTCGGCTTCTGGTGGCACCAGATAGCAGCCTTAGCGGCGATGGTCATCGCAGCAATGATGACAGTATCCGGGTGCATTGTTTGGCTGCCCGCGATCGCCGCACCTGCCCACTCTCCGCAACGCTTCGATCAACGCCGCTCGTCCATTGACTTCACAAAGGCGCATGTGACGCAGGCAAACACTATTTTTCTAGTCGATCTAAAAAGGGGATGCTATGCAGTTACCATTTTCTAAAGCTGATGTCTCCAATGCTAATGCCGTTCAGCTTGTGAAGCCGACATTCCGTACAGGCAATAGAGATGCCACGGTAGCAGCACACAAGCCATCATCGCCAACCGCTCATACTAACGTGGCTTTGGGGCAATTTACTCACTCCGAACCTCATCAGCCTTCGATG
Organism: Leptolyngbya sp. ES-bin-22; assembly: GCA_014380065.1. Classification (GTDB taxonomy): domain Bacteria; phylum Cyanobacteriota; class Cyanobacteriia; order Leptolyngbyales; family Leptolyngbyaceae; genus Stenomitos. The sequence goes on from JACMKO010000558.1 coordinate 2,010, forward strand.
CCATTAGATAAAGCAGAGCCATTCGCCGTGGTGAAGCAGACCATTAGTGATTTAGAAGAGCAAGGTTTGCTAATGTTGTTCGATCGACATGACCAAGTAGCAAAGCGTCTCACTGGCAATTTAATTGCGGCGGGTGTTCTACAAGACGACCTGCATCCGAGTGAGCACGAAGAGTAAGGGTGTGTTTCAAAGGTTTGCGCGGCACACTGTCGGGACTTTAGATTGGGAGCATGTCACCTTTGCGCCTTCACCCTTTTCTTGTATGCCAAAGGCTTTAAGCCCTCTCCCAGAGGAGAGGGACTCTGAATTTTGCTCCCTTCTCCTTGGGGAGAAGGGCTGGGGATGAGGGCAAAATTGGCAATCTGCGAAAGTGACATGCTCCCCTTTAGATCTCACGTCCCGACAGCGTGGGAACGATTTGTCTAGACCATTACCGCCTACATCCTGCTGTTTCCATGAGACTCAGAGCGACTGCCTCGGCGACCTTAATGCCGTCTACCCCAGCAGAGAGGATGCCTCCTGCGTATCCCGCGCCTTCGCCTGCTGGGTAGAGTCCTTTCGTGTTGAGACTCTGGCAGTCAGCGCCACGCTTAATGCAGATGGGTGATGATGTGCGGGTTTCTACTCCCGTAAGGACAGCATCCGGCATGGCAAAGCCTTTGATTTGTTGGTCAAAGGCGGGTATGGCTTCACGGATGGCTGCGATCGCGTACTCTGGCAAACTTGAACTCAAATCGCCTAACCGAACCCCCGGTCGATAGGATGGCTTCACGCTGCCCAACTGAGTCGAAGGCTGTTGAGCGAGAAAATCGCCGATCAGTTGACCTGGAGCCTCATAAGTGCTGCCACCCAACTCAAACGCACGTTCCTCTAAGCGGCGCTGCAATTCGATTCCAGCTAGAGGACTGCCTGGATAATCCTCTGGCGTGATGCCAACGACGATGCCGCTGTTTGCATTTTTGCCACTGCGCTCGTACTGACTCATCCCGTTCGTGGCAACCCGCCCGCTTTCTGACGTTGCCGCAACAACCTGCCCGCCTGGACACATGCAGAAGCTGTAGACCGATCGTTTATTTGAGCAATGGTGCACCAGTTGATAGTCGGCAGCACCGAGCATGGGATGACCAGCCTGTGCGCCCAGGCGGCATTGATCGATCAATGCTTGCGGATGCTCCACTCGAAAACCGATCGAAAACGGCTTCGGTTCAATATAAACACCCTGCCGATGCAGCATCTCGAAGGTATCGCGCGCGCTATGCCCAACTGCCACAATGACATGCTCACTGGGAAGGTATTCTCCGTTGGCAAGGATCACGCCGCGTACTTGTCCCTGCTCAATGTCGATCGTGTCTACTCGACTTTGAAAGCGAATTTCCCCACCCAGAGACTCGATCGTGTGCCGCAGCTTCTCGACGATTTTCACAAGTCGATAGGTGCCAATATGGGGCTTATTAATATAAAGGATTTCGGGAGCCGCGCCAGCATTCACAAGCTCAGTGAGCACTTTGCGCCCCTGTCGATTGGCATCTTTAATCCGGCTATAGAGCTTACCATCAGAAAACGTGCCTGCACCACCTTCGCCAAATTGAGCGTTGGATTCTGGCTTGAATTTTCCCTTACTCCAAAAGCCGAAGGTATCGACAGAACGCTCATGTACAGCTTTGCCTCGCTCTAGAATCAGCGGACAAAAGCCCATTTGTGCCAGCAGCAAGCCTGCAAACATGCCGCAAGGTCCATTGCCAACAATAATAGGGCGCGTTTCGAGACGGGACGGTGCCTGAGCGACATACCGATAGGTCGTGTCGGGAGTCGGCACGACATGCGGATCGTTCTTAAAGCGCTGGAGGAGCTTTTGTTGCTTGGGCGTTTCAAGATCCAGGATGTAGACAAGCGACACAGCACCACGCTTGCGGGCATCAAAGCTACGTTTGAAGACGGTATAACGGAGCAGATCGTCTGGCGCGAGGCGCAGCTTTTTGAGAATCGCGGACTGGATATCGGCTTCAGTGTGATCTAGCGGAAGTTTTACTTCGGTGAGGCGTAACATGGGTATAACTCTGGGGCAGTCCGAGCAGAATGGGTAGCAAAGTTATCATGCATTTACCATGTAAGCTTGCTTTACGCTCATCCCCAGCCCTTCTCCCAAAGGAGAAGGGAGCGAGAATTTTGTCCCCTCTCCTTTAGGGAGCGGGCTAGGGTGAGGGAAGTTACTGATCCTGCTATTTATCAACGCCAAATAGTCTCAAGCTTTGGGCGCAGTGGGCTGTTGCGCTTTGATGCGTTGAGTCAAGACTTCAAGGGCTTTGGCATACTGCAAATCAGCGGCGGTGCCAATCTTTTCGCGATCGCTACTCAGCTCTTGCCGTTGGGTATCAGAGAGCTTGATTTCAACATCTGGGTCAATGCCATGCTTGTTGATATCGCGACCGTTTGGTGTCAAATATTTGGCGATCGTGACCGCTAAGCCAGAGCCATCGCCTAACTCACTGACTGATTGCACCAAGCCTTTACCAAACGTTTTGGTGCCAACCAATACGGCACGTTTATTGTCCTGCAAAGCCCCCGAAAGAATTTCGCTGGCGCTAGCAGACCCACCATCAACCAAGACGACTAGAGGTTTATCAGTGAGTGCGCGGTTATTTGCTTGCTCAGGCTCTTTCTTGCCTTGACGATAAACGGTAGAAACAATGGCACCTTGCTTCAGCCACATCCGCGCAATTTCAATACTCGTAAACAGCAGTCCACCGGGGTTAGAACGCAGGTCGAGAATGTAACCGCTAACGTTTTGCTTCTCTAGTTTCTGGATCGCACTCTTCATATCAGCAGGCGCGTTGGCGCTGAACTGCACCAAGCGGATGTAACCAACGCCACCTTGAGCTGCGTCTTTTTGATAACTGGAACGGACAGGATGGATCTCAATTTTTGCCCGCTTAAGCTGATAGCTTAGCTGCTTGTCACCGCGCTGAACGGTCAGCTTGACGCTGGTTCCAGGAGTGCCCCGAATCAGCGACACCGCTTTGTTTAGCTCCATGCCTTCGGTGGTTTGGGCATCAATCTGGGTAATAATGTCTTTTGCCAAAATGCCCGCTGTAAAGGCAGGCGAATCTTCGATCGGCGCAATGACCGTCAGCTTTTTCGTTTTTTCATCGGCTGCAAGCTGAATA
>JACMKO010000559.1 GCA_014380065.1 Leptolyngbya sp. ES-bin-22
CGCAGGGCAAACCGATTAACGCCGTGACTGGGTTTGTAAATTGGTATTGGGATCAAGTGCTGGAACTAATCGTTGATCGAGCCAGGGTCTACCGTACGTTTATGGAAGTGCTGCACTTGCTTAAACCCTCGATCGCGTTGTTTCAACCCTACATTTTGGGTCAGGTGATGTGGCATCACTTCACCAAGCGTTTGAGTCGGTACAAGGGCAAAGAGGTGCCAGACGGACTGCAAAACCCTGCCCCTCATTCACTCGGATTGTAAGGAAAACAGATGATTCGTATCTAGTTTTAATGGTTTATATAGTTTTTATTGTATAAACCATTAAACCTGATTCTTTGCTAAACTAGCTTCGTACTATCAAACTATTTATACGGTATTTACTATATGCGTCAGCCTGTCATTCTAGAATCTCAAAGACTTCACTGGTGAGGGGGTAGTGTTCTAGACCTGTGTAAGGCTTTTCATACAGCCCGACCAAATTCGTAGCGGTTGATGAACAAGCCGATGACGGCATCGTGCAACCAAGTGGACTTGGAGAAGCAGATGGTTTTTCGCGCTAATCGTTTGATGCGAGTACGAAGGGTCAGATGTTTGCGTTCAATCTTCTGTGTCTTAGTTTTGCCAACGGTATGCTGCTGTGGGTCGAGCAACCGCAGGTATGCACCCCAACTATCCGTGTAGAATTGACCAATCGAAAATGGTGCGAGGAGTTGTTGGAGTTGCGTTAAGGCAGCATCGGTGTGTGGAGCCAAGACATAGGCGAGAACTGCACCAGTGCGATGGTCAATGGCGTGCCACAACCATCGTTGCTGTTTTTTGGATTGCACAAAGCTCCACATTTCATCCAGCTCGGCTTCCTCAACCCGTACCACCATCACCGATTCAAGCAGCCTTTCCATCTGTTCAAGAAGTTTGGTATTAACTTGCTCCAGATGACGGTCTTTTTTTTAGTTCCTCAATCACCGTCGTTGGGCTAATCTTGAGCACACGTGCCGTATCTCGGATGCCGCTACCATTGACTGCCATATCGCTAATTTGCCGCTTTACTTCCGGCAGATATCCTCGGTAGCTGTACGCTCGAATAAAAGAGCAACGAGAACAGGCAGCATTGCGGCAACGATAGCGCTGTTTGCCTTCATCACTTTTGCCATTTTTCACGACATTGGGACTGTTACAACTCGGACAGCAAATCGGTTCAAGTACCATGTGAACAAGAGGCGCTAGGAACGGTTCCATCTTCTCATCAAATACACAGGTCTAGAACATTACCAAACTTTCTTGCTGAGGAGTTTATAGCCATAAGACTGGCATGAGACCACAAAAAATCTTCTAGCACATTAACTGCGTTTTTTTGTTGCTTTGGCTGCTTGAAGCGAGACATCCTTGCCGTGACGTTAACAAGAGCGCCACTCTTAACGGTGGGTATCGCGTCAAAGACGCCTTGGGTCAGCCGATCGCACCCGCGCTCATTCTTGACCTCGCTCGGTTTGCCGTCTCTGCTCACCGGGTAACCGCTACAGGTTCAGAAACTTCTGGTTTTGCTTCTCCAGCCGTTTCTATAACACTTGTCTCTCTGTCAGAGGGGGCTCGCTCTGCTACCATGCCATCGTCCTGCAACCGTGCTTCGAGACGTTCTAGTAACACGTCCATCTTGGCGTGTTGGGAAGTGCCTTCTGGTGCGAAGTGATGCAGTTGTCGCGTAACACGCTCTTTGTCCTCGTTAACACATTAGATGTCCGCTCGGCGAAAGGCTGAAAGTATGATGTTGATTGAGTTATAGGCTTAGATGGTTCGATCAGCAGGCTTAACAGATTAAGTGTCCGCAAATTTGGGTAACAAATTAACACATTATTTGTCCGCTAGTTGGCATACAGTCAGTGCAGCAGCACTTAGAGCAGGACACGCAACCGAACAGGAGGGAAGGTTAGCTGTGGACGAAGAAGCCGTGATCGCCCCCCCTCCACCCGTAGCAGAGGATGCTGCTGTTCAGAGGGTGCTTCGCTCCTTGACGCCGGAGGAACGAGAGCGTTTGACTCTGTTGCAGCAATTGCTAGCGACTGCGGATCAACCCAATTACAGCAAGCGGCAGCAAGCCGTTGCCCAAAAGTTAGGGCTTAGCGCTCGCAGCGTACGACGGCTGCTGCGGCAGCTACGAGAAGAGGGAGTGGCTTCTGTGGTGCGGCGGGTGCGCTCGGATCGGGGAGCCGCGCGGGTGGGTGAAGATTGGCAGAAGTTTATCGTGAAAACGTATCGGGATGGGAATCGGGGGAGTCGATCGCTGAGTCCGGCACAGGTTGCGGTACGAGTGAAAGCGCAGGCGCAGGCATTAGGGGTAGAGGACTATCCCAGCCACATGACGGTGTACCGCCTCTTGAAGCTGCTGACAAAGCAGGAGCAGCGACCGAAGCGATCGCTGGGCTGGCGCGAGGATTGCCTGGTGCTCAAAACGTCCGATGGCTTAGAAATTCCCATCGAGTGGTCGAATCAAGTGTGGCAAGTGGATCACACCCGCGTTGATGTGTTGGTGGTGGATCAGAGTGGCGCACTGTTAGGACGGCCGTGGTTAACAATCGTGATCGACATCTATTCGCGGTGCCTCCTGGGGATGCACTTGGGGTTTGACGCGCCGAGTGCGTGGGTGGTATGTTTGGCGCTGCGTCATGCCATCTTGCCCAAACAATACAGCAGTGCCTATGAGTTGCAAGGAAACTGGGGGACGTATGGCTTACCGCAATATCTCTACACGGATCGAGGCAAGGACTTTCGCTCGCAGCATTTGCAGCAGGTGGCAACCGCATTAGGCATTGTGCCCTGTTTGCGCCGCAAGCCTTCGGACGGCGGCATTGTGGAGCGACCGTTTGGCACATTCAATACGCAGTTTTTCTCAACCCTTCCTGGCTATGTCAGCAGTAGCGTTGAGCGGCGCTCGCCTGTGGCAGAATCGGAAGCTTGCCTGACCCTGATGCAGCTAGAGCAACTGTTGGTGCGTTACATCGTGGATCACTATAATCAGGCGATCGATGCGCGCATGGGTGATCAAACCCGACTGGGGCGATGGGAAGCGGGACGGATTGCTCAACTTCCTTTATTGGGGGAACGCGAGTTAGACCTGTGTTTGATGCGGCGCGAGCAGCGCACGGTGTATCGCAGTGGCTACCTTCAGTTTGCCAGCCTCACCTATCAAGGTGAGCACTTAGCGGCTTATGCCGGAGAAACGGTGCTTTTGCGCTATAACCCACGAGATATTACAACGGTTTATCTTTATCAGCTTCAAGAGAACAAAGAAGTGTTTCTCACTCGTGCCCATGCCATGGGCTGGGAAACCGAAACATTGTCCTACCGTGAAGCACAAGCCCTGAGCGAACGGCGACGGGCAGCAGGCAAAGCGATTGACACTGGAGCGCAGCTAGCGGAAGTGCGTGATCGTGATCGGCGGGTGAAGCAAGTGCAACGGCAACAACGGCAGAAACCAGATGCAGCTCCAGTGGGTTACCCAACCTTGCCGCTTTCTCCAACGCCTCAGCCGGATGCTGTAACACCAACAGTCTCCGTGCCAGAGCCAGTGGTTGAGGCGGTGAAGCCGAAAAAGCCTGTGCCGTATGTGCGGGTACTGGACTATGAACAGATGAAACGCGAGGCTGGTTTGCTATGAGGTCAGAGGAGCGAGAACGGATTATCTTGCCTCCACAAGAGGAAAAGTCAGAAACACAAGTCGCAATCGCCCGCCTCCAGCGGCAATGTTTTGTGGAACTGGCGACAGTGCAGCAGTTCCACGCCTGGTTGGATGATAAGCGGCAGTGTCGGCAGGCTTGCCGAGTGATTGGGGACTCTCGCACGGGAAAAACGATAGCCTGTGACGTCTATCGGCTGAGATACGCGACTCAAACCGCCAGTGGCGATGCCCCGACGGTACCTGTGATTTATTGGCACGCGACCACCGAAACGGGTCAGCGGGAACTGTTTGTGGGGCTATTAGAGCATCTGAAATATCGCATCACCAACGGCACAATCTCTGACTTACGGGAGCGCGTCTACCGCTTGCTGCGGGCGTGTCAGGTGGAGATGATCATTCTGGATGAAGCGCATCGGTTTCGCCCCAAGACCTCCTCAGAGATCCGCGACATCTTCGATCTATTGGGGATTGCTGTGGTTTTGGTCGGTACTGATCGCCTGGATGCCGTGGTGCGTCGCGATGAACAGGTGCATAACCGCTTCATGGCGTGTCACCGCTTCTACCGCTTTGATAGCCAGATGTTGGAAGACACCACCGCCATTTGGGAGGAATACGTGCTGAGATTGCCCCAACCCTCCAATCTCACCAGAGCCGAAATGCAAAAGATTCTGGCAGCGACCACTCGCGGCTACCTGGGTACACTCGATGAGATACTCCGAAACGCTGCCCGTTGCGCTTTGCAGAGTGGGCAGCCGCGCATCGAAGCGGCATTGCTGAGTCAGGTTGCGCTGGAGTACAAGTGACGGCATGGCTGACGAGAGCTGGGTCTTTCGAGTGGTTCCCGTGCCGGGTGAAAGCCTGGGTCATTTCCTGGGGCGCTTTCGCCGCGCCAACGGGCTGAGTCATCGGGCGATCGCCGATTATTTGGGAGTGCGAGGGGCGTGGGTGCAGGACTGGGAAATCCCTTCACGGCGACGCAAGCCTACAGAACTACAACGGCTTGCCTTAGCAAAGCTGGTTGAGGTTGACCCCAAACAACTGGCAAAGATGCTGCCGCCGGAGCGCCTGCACCTGCAAACCCGTTTATGCGCGGCTTGTTATGCTGAAACACTTGTGCATCAGACGGTTTGGCAACGAGCTGACAAAGCTGTGTGCGATCGCCACGCGCTCCGTCTGTTGTCGGCTTGTCCCGTTTGCGAAACCGATTTTCGTACGCCTGCCTTGTGGGATGATGATCGCTGTGAACACTGTGGGCTGTTGTTCCGTCAGATGCAAGCGCACCAACAATTGAGCCAGAGGCAACGGCGATCGCCAGCCTTAAGTGCCAAGCTTGAAGCGTCAGGCAGTGGTCAATAACAACTTGATTGCCCACGTCACTTCTCGACCACCGATGGGTTCATGGGCTTGTTGGAACTGCCGTTTGAGTTGCTTGAGCGCGCCTTCCTGCGCCACAAGATCAATCGGATAAGCCCATTGACCGGGTGTCAGTCTCCGAGCGATCGTGGCACGTTCGAGCGCAATTTTGTCGGTGTTGAGTGCGAGACAAGCGGCAAAAAAGGCAGGTTGTAGGGCTTGCATTTGCTGTTCTAACGCCGCCATCTGAAACCGTAACTCAATCATGGCATCCAGGATTGCCGTCGGGTCGAGCAAAGCATTAGCGGGTGTGGTGGGAGCGTTCAGTGTCTTTTCCAGCTTCATGAATATCACTTTTTCCAAAGTTGAGATTGCTGTTACTTTACCGAGTCACAAACCCACTTGCGGCGTTTTTCAGGTGTTTATGCGGTGCGGTAGCGCGTTGTCGCGTCCCGCGCTTTTTGTCGTGTCACTTGAGCAGCCAAAATGCTTACTGCATCTGGCTTTAAGCGTTGTAGTCTGGCAATTTTTCGCGTGACGCGCTCCGTGCCACTAAGCTTTAGTGGTGCCGTCCCGCGCTTTTTGTCGTGTTTTTTCGCGTGCCAAAGGCAATGACAGCGAGACAACTTCGTGTCGCACGGCAAAGTTTCGCTGCTGCAGGTTTGCTGCTGATCGGTTGCTGAAAAACCGATCAGTCGGTCATCAGGATGACCAAGCTGGCTTGAGCCGAAAGGTCAGCTAGGTCGAGCTTGACTGTTTGAACGACACGCATGTGTCTCCACGACCAAGAAAAAGTCACTGTCCCTATGGTTATGGCTCCGCTGCATCAAGTTGCTGGTTCGCGATGAAGGCTTTGAGTGCCGTGATATCCTTGCCTCTGTTTTGGGTTCTGAGCTGCGTGATGCCATGAGCTGCGTGCATCGCCTCCACGTCGCTACCCTGCACCTCAAACCACTCTTTGACCGCCTGCCGATGGATGCCGAACTGGGTTTCGAGAAAACTGCTCGTGACACACCACTTGTCCGCCAGTGTCCTGCCAGGAGTGTCATTCCATTGGCAGACTGCCTCAAAGATTCCCGTTGCCCGTGCCTGTGCGCCTGTGGCAACGCGACGCTGCGGTTTGACTGGACTGCTCGCTGGTGTGGTCACGGTCTGGTGGCTCTGACTAGCGATCGGTGGCGTCATCGTCGGTGCTGTCACAACAGCAGCAGTCGGTGCTCCGGTGGTGGTTGGCTCTGGTTCTGTGACAGCCTCCTGCCCATTGCCATTGGTGAGGAGTTTGCGAAACGCCTCCAACTTCGCCTGAGCCTGTCTGAGTTGCACATTCTCTGCCCGCAATTGCGCCAGTTCAGCCTCAAGCGCTGGTGCTGCCTGCGCGTTTGCCACGACGGTCTCCCGTTCTGCTTGGAGTTGGGTGACTTGCTGCCGCAGTTGCTCTACTTCGGTTGTCAACCACGCCAGGGTTTGCGCCTGATAGTTGATGGTTTGCTCCTTCACTGGGTTGACTGCTACAGACTCAGACACGTCTGGTGTTGCCGCTACAGCCGTTGCTGCTGCGTCAGGCGGCACTGGCTCTGCCACCAGGTCAGCACCCTGTAACCGTGCCTCCAGATACTCTAGTAACACGTCCATTTTGGCGTGCTGCGAGTTGCTCTCTGGTGCGAAGTGATGCAGTACGGTGAGCCAGCGATCGCGATGAGCACCATTGATGTGGATGACACCCCGTTTGGAGGGAGTGGCTGGCTCTGCCTCTACCACTGTCGGTGCACTTGCTTGCGTGCTGGTTTCCGGCTCCAGGGCTGCTGGTGTCACCGGTGGCAAAGGCTCGGTTGTGGGTGGGAGACCATTCGCCATGACCTTTAAGCCTCTTGCTGTCAGCCGTTTGCCCTGCTCATTCACTAACTGATAGTGAAAATAATGTTGGGTCGCCGCTGCGTTCGGCAGCTTCTGCCCCTGCTCCTCCAACAAGTGCCCCAGATAGTGTTGCAAAAACCGATGCTCGTTCTTATGCTCTGGACAAAAGTAATGAATGATCATCGCGCCATAGAGTGCCCGTAACCGATGAATACTCACCGTCTTAAACCCTGCCAGCACAGGCACTAGCGCCCCAAAGTACTTTGCTGTCCGCCGATTCACCCGGCCATTGAAGGCATCGATCGCCGGGTCATCATGACCCAAGCCTTGCAACGCTTGTACAGACGGCATGGCACGGAAGCGCTCCAGGTGCGGTAGTAGCTCCTTGGCTGGGATGAGTGTCAAAATGTCAAACGGTGGCGTGGGGTCTTTCTGCTGTCCCTCAAAGTGCAGCTTGTAGGGGTAGTCCGTCGCTGTGAACGTACCCTTACTGACGATTTCCGTATGTCGTCTGCCCGTCAGCGTCACCAGCGCCAGCGCCAACGTCTCTGGCTCTCCAGAGTCCAATAACGCACAGCATTGCGCCAGATAGCGCTCGAGATTCACCGTCGCTAAACTGTCCTGCCGTTCATTGTTCTTCTCCGTCGTCATGGCTCTCAACGCCTTTTGTGTTTGCAAGTCGTAGGTCAGATAGTCCAGCGCGTAATGCGTCTGCGTCATCCCTGTCTCACTCCCATCCAGCTTCGTCCAGGGCTTGGAGTGACTATTTTGCTCCGTCAGAAGTAAACGCCCTTGAGCGATCGCTTCCTTAATGACTCGCGTATAGGCAGGCAAGTAGACACTATTGATGGAACCTTGCGGGTAGCCCGCTTCCAGCAGCTCCTTCTCTGCCTCACAGAGCGCTTGAAGCCTGTCCCTGGTGTCTTCACCCCGTTGGTTGAGGGTGATTAACTGGTCAAGCAAGAGCACGGTCAAGGTTTCGCGCTCATCACGGGTTAACTTCGTGCGATCGCCCTGCTCAATACGTTTGTGATACTGCTCAATGATTGCTGCCCTGGTCTGGTCAAATTGTGTGGCTAGGCTCATGAGTCTAAAGGGTTGATGAGTGAGTGACCAAAGACTACCCTTTCTTTCACCTGTATTCACGTATAAGTATACATGTATACGGGTGCTTTGTGCTGTACAGTTAGTTATGCCCAAAGCCTGCCCTTAAAGGTCATTTCGCCCTTGTTGAAAGCGGCTAAAAATTGGTTCGCCTCATCGTAGGTCATTGGTTGGCGGTCAACGATCGCTAGGGGTTTAGCGTGGCTGTGAAAGGCTTTGTGCTCGTAGATGGAGCTTGTCAAACGGCTTACTCCTTTGGTTGCCATTGGTCGTGCGGCAAGCTAGCGCGTACCGGCTTCCAGTGCGCTTGCTTGTCCGGCGATGACTCGCTTCACTTTTTCGTTCATGGTCGTTTCCTCCGTCGATGGTTGTAGCGGTTAGTAGGGTCGGCAAGTGAGGCAGGTGCAGCTTCTGTTCCCTCGGACTCAGACTGGCTGTAGATTACCTCGGTGAGTTGATCGAGCATGGCTTGAAAGGCCGTTGGCTCGAAGGTTGTCCAATTGCCCTCAACTTCAGCATTGAATGTCCCGTTAACGGGTTGCCAGCCTTTCGCGATCGCGAAAGGGTTTTCTGCGAAGCGAGTGCCCGTGCGTCGCCGTTTTCCCTTCTCCACATAGACCAGCACAAGCGTTTGGCGATCGTATCTGTTGGCTCTTGTTTCCGCTTTCACGACGCGGACATGGCGCATGATGGGAAAACCCATCGTGTTGATGAGGATGAGGGTTGCCGCGACTGTTGTGATTTAGCAAATAATCTGGCGCGATTAGCAAATCAATGGCGCAATCGGTGCAAGCAGCTTCGGTAAAGCGTTCTCACTCTCAAGCTCTTCTAATCGATGCTTCAAGCGTTAAGCTTGAAAGCAGACTGAAAGCCTTGATCAGTAGCAGTTTCCGGCGTTGACAGAAAACGCCACTCATTTGCAAATCGCGCCATTCTTGCTGCTCAGTCACAGATGGGTTTTTGGGGGATGACCCTCGACTCCACCCGATGTCATCCCCAAAAGCCTATAAAGATTGCGTTAGGAGATGCTACTTTTGGCATTACCCCTTTAGGGGGACGCACAGCAGCACGATGGCAATTAGCGTGACAGGGCGCTTGCACAATGGTCCTAAGTTCAAACACGCATAGAGCACAGCAGCATGCCGATGCCTTCAAGGAACTTATGCATGACTAAATTGCGTCTTGTTTTAATCGAAGATCACGACTTAACGCGTCTGGGGTTACGCATGATTTTCCAGCAGCACGCTGCCGTTGAGATTGTGGGCGAGGCGGCAGACGGCGTGACGGGCTTGAAACTCCTCGAAACGCTGCAACCCGATGTCGCCGTGGTGGATGTGGGCTTGCCTGGACTGGATGGCATTGAATTGACACGACGCTACAAGCAACGCTTGAGCGCGGCTACCGTCGCTCCAATCCTGCCGACCAAAGTCATGATTTTGACGATGCAAGAGTCGGAGGATGCCGTTTTAGCGGCCTTTACCGCCGGGGCTGACTCTTACTGTATGAAGGGTTTATCGGTCGAGCAGCTGTTAGAAGCCTTGCAAAGCACTTATGCAGGTAATAACTGGATTGACCCCGCGATCGCGCAGATCGTTCTACAGCAGTATCGTCAAACGCAAGCGGCTGTCGACGCTCGGTTGCATGACGCCAAGACAGTAGACATTCTGGCGGATGATACACAGGCGCAAGTGCTCCAGTCCGCGCCGTTAACGCCGCGAGAACTGGAGATTCTTGCCCTGCTAGTGATCGGGTACAGTAATGCCAGGATTGCGAGTGCGTGTTATATCACGGTGGGCACGGTGAAAACGCATGTCCGCAATCTCTTGCACAAGCTTTGTGTCGACGATCGGACGCAGGCGGCAGTGCGTGCCTTGCGCGCTGGTTTAGTCGCCTGAGCGCTCGGTTGGGAGTGAGCGCACTGGTTAGAGCCGCAGCAGTTCCACGGTGACATGGTCGCTACAGCCCGCAGTCCCCACGCGAGCAGGGGCGGTTTTTGATGAGCGTTGTGGGTCCGTCCAGAGAGTTGCTCAAGCTCAGTCTTAAGGTCCTCGGTAGCATCAACTGGCTTTGCTAAACTGCATGGCTTGAGCGCTTCGTTAAGGTCAGTTGTCGCGTCTCTCGGTAATTGTTCATACTCACTTTTGGTGAAGCAGGTGCTTGCACAGCCTGAAACCCAAGCTTCATCTGATGCGCCTGAGCGATCGCCCCCCTTTTCACCAAAAGTGAGTATGAACCCAAAGAGCGTGTTAAACGACACGAGTACAGGTGATACCGCTCATTACGCTCAGTGCCGTCCTTATAGAACCCATTTGACATCTAATCCTGAAACCACCAGCCTTGCAGCTAGCTGGTTTTCTTCATTTTCTGGCAGAAAACGGTTTTTCTAGGCAGGTTCTACCACTGATTGCAGAGTAACGGCTTTCTTCAAAGCCAAGTATCACGGGAAGAGATGTCAAATGGGTTCTATAGGGGTAGCCAAACCGAAAACGTACTGCCGCGACCCAAGGTTGAGGCAAAGGAGACTCGTCCGCCGTGCAGCTCCGCTAATTGCTTGGTAAGCGAAAGACCTAAGCCAGACCCCTCGTACTTGCGATCGCTGTCAACGTCGAGTTGCTGAAAGGATTGAAATAACAAGTGCTGGTTGTCCTCTGCAATGCCAATACCTGTATCGCTAACCTCTAGCACCAGAAAATCAGCCTCTGGCGCGCTTTCTATCGACGCGGTGTCTGTTGCGGCTGGTGGCAAAGTGTGATGGGCTAACTCTAATCCAGAGGCTAAACGCGTGTTGATCGTGATTGTGCCGCCCTCTGGGGTAAACTTTACCGCATTTGAGAGGTAGTTCAGCAAGATTTGCACAATACGTTGTTTGTCTACCACAACAGACTCAATAGCGACTGGCAAGGTCAGAGAGATGACCTGCTGTTTTTCAATCGCGCGCACTTCCACCATTTCGATCGCGCTCTGACACAGTTCCACCACATCAACTGCCACCTTATTAAGTTCTTGCTTACCCGCTTCAATCTTGGCAAGGTCAAGCAAATCATTAATTAGATTCAGCAAATGATCGCCACTGCTATGGATGAGAGAAAGATACTGTTCCTGCTTCGTGTTGAGAGCACCAAAATGTTGCTGTAGCAGCACTGTTGACAAACCCAACACTGAAGTCAGGGGAGTCCGTAGCTCATGGGAAATATTGGCAATAAAGTTGGACTTGAAGCGATTGAGTTCTTGCTCTTTTGCTAAAGATTTCTGAGTCTCCTCTTCAGCCTGTTTCCGCTGGATAAACAAACCCAGTTCGGTGGAGGCTGCAATCAGGTCAATCAGCCGCTGGTCTTCTTGACGGGCTTCAAACATGTAGAACACAAGGATCGCGATGACGGCATCGTTGGCGAGCAGCGGGATGCCTAACGTGGCTTTTAGCCCTGCTGCCATTGCTGCCTCAGCCCGGAGATAGGTGGTCGTCTCTAATGAGACATCCTGGTGCCATTCGGTGCGCTTAGAAACCCAAACACGACCAGGAAGACCGACACCTGGCGGAAACGTAAAAGTTTCGCTCTGTCGTCTAAACTCCACGAGGCGATCGGTTTTGCTGTACCAGGCAGGGCTGCATTCCATCACAGTCTTTTCCAGGTTAGGCACCCAAGCCTCTCCAAATTCCCACTGTGTCGCTTCGCACACTTTTTGCAGCGCAATCTGCAAGGCGGCATGGAAATCGGTAGAGGTGACAATCGCGTGAGTGACCGTTTTGAGGAGTTGACGATCTTGCTCCGCCTCTTTGCGAGCGGTGATGTCTACACAAGAGCCAACAAAACCAGCAAACGTCCCATCTGGTAAGCAACGTGGTGCTCCGGTCTCTAACATCCAGCGATACTCGCCATCGGCTCGTCTGAGGCGGTACTCAACGGTGAAGGGTTCACGAGACTCAAACGCTAAAGCATAGCGATGCGACCAATACGGTCGATCGTCTGGATGCACACATTCCTGCCAACCATCCCCAAATTCTTGAGCGATCGTCCTGTAAAGCTCAAGTAGGTTTGATTATGAAAGACGCACTGCTGATCTGGATCATCAATCCAGATCAGGACAGGGGCACTATCAGTCATGATCCGAAACCGTGCTTCACTTTCGCGCAGCGCCGCTTCATTGTGCTGAAGCTCGCGCGTCAGGTGATCTGCCTCCAGCAATTGCCGTCTTAGCTCTAGCTGCGCAACAACTTGACGACCCAAAGCTTGCAACGCCTCAAGCTGGTTAGGAGTCAGTGCCCGCGGGATGAAATCAATGACGCAAAGTGTGCCTAACGCATGACCGTCAGGCATGATCAGGGGGACACCCGCATAGAAACGGATGTGAGGTTCACCCACCACTAAAGGGTTGGTAGCAAAGCGTTCGTCAGCGAGCGTGTCTGGCACAATCAAAAGGTCAAGTTGCAAAATGGCATGACTACAAAAGGCAACATCACGTGGAGTTTCTGCCACATCAGTTCCCACCTTTGCTTTGAACCATTGACGTTGGGCATCGACTAAACTCACAAAAGTGATCGGGGTATGACAAATGCTGGCAGCTAAGTTTGTGAGATCGTCAAACCCAACTTCGGGCTCGGTATCTAGAATTTGATACTGGCAAAGGCTACGCAGTCTGGCAGACTCATCATCGGGTAAGGGAGCAATCAGCATAATTTTCAGGATGATTTGCAGTCGATGTAGCAGGCTTGCCACAACAACAATTGCTATGGCTTGACAGCAAGGCTTTAGGGCTAACGAAGGAGTGGTTTGACGTGCTTGCTTTGACGACCTTCACCCCAGAGCAGTCCTTTTCTATGGAACTTAACACACTGTTACAGAGTACCCACTTCAACCCTTTTAATTGAGCTGTTCCGAAGCATGCTTCGCTCTAACCGGAGCCATTAAGGTGAAAGGAGAAGGCGTTTAGTGAAAGAAGCGCTTTTCCACGCGACCGTTGCGCCTCAAGACAAGCTAGCGACCCTGATCGGCTTCCCTCACTTAACAAATTAACTACGTCGTTAATAAATTAACTGCGTGAGCCAAGAAATGACTGAGAAGGTTATCTAGCCTGCATTATTCATGAGGTGTGACAAAGGTGGGCAGAGACGTTGGGGTTGAGCGGGCAACAGAAGCTTTCAGGGTGAGACACGCGGAAAAAGCAGTCAAAAGTGATCGCCAGGAGCTGAAACAGTTCTGCTGACGGGTAAATAGGCACAGCTATCCTATCAAGGGTTCAAATTAGCCTCTGATTTGCGCCTGTGATGAGGCTAGCCGAAAGGTCAGCCAGGTCCAGCTTGACTGCTTTAACGACACTCATGTGTCTCCACGTGTCGAGTCTCAAATTAATTTTCTTTTCATCTCAAATTATTTTTCCGGTTCATAACGGCTAGGATGGTTTCTGTGCTTGAGTTTTAGCGTTGAATAGTACAGCTTACTCTAACGATCGATCGCGTCTCAAATTATCTTTCCGAAATTTCTAGATCACTTATCTCAAATTAAATTTCCTGATTTGCGGGATATTATGAGTCGCGAAAACGTGTAAAGCTGTCAAATTGTCATTTAACGAATTATCTACGTCGTTAACGAATTAACTGCACTGAGCCGTAAAAAGTTGAAAGGCATTAGGAGCAAGGCATTCCAGCAATGAGACAGTAATGGGACAGCCGATCGCCAAAATCACAGATTAAGTGCGTTGTTTTTGGGAAGCGAAATTAACAAATTAACTGTGTTGCGAATGCTGTCGCGTTCCGCGATCAATGATCGCAGCTTGAGGGGGGTAAATGCCACGCTCTTTGACCGCGCTTCCCTATGAGGGAAACGACGGCAAAAGGCACCGCAAGGCAAGTGACGGTGAGAGTGCTAGCCAAAAGCACAATCGCCGACTGCTCTGACTGGGTCTACAAAAATATGCCGACCGCGATCAGCATGATCACTCCCAACGCTTGCTCTTCCAATGGGGCAAGTCGTGCAGTGCCACCCGACGAAGAGACTGATATACACGTATAAGTATTTAAAGACAGATTCTATATACATGTGTGGGCAGCATAAGCGTATACATACAAAAGCCTCATAAAGCTTTGCCAGCAGACGTTATAAGCCTCCATCGCTTTTCCATTAACACTTCTCCGATTGATACAAATCTCTTATGTCACACGTATACAAATATGTTTTAACGATAAATGTATATGTTATTTGTACATATGCGCGATTGGCTAGACAGATTTCTTATACATATAAAAGACTTCGAGTGATGTACGGACGGCTTCAATCGCTGAAAGTGGCTACACGCTTGACTTTTAGTCTTAGGGGTTTTATCTATGTACGTATATGACATAGCGGGGGATCGCCTATTCATGTGTACATAGATAAGGAATTTGTATACATAAGTATATATTATACAAGGGTATAGGTGGACACCCGTCATTTTTTGGAATTTGTCGAGTGCCACGGTTTTTGACC
>JACMKO010000560.1 GCA_014380065.1 Leptolyngbya sp. ES-bin-22
GCGGCGATTCCTTTCAGGGCGTTTTGGTCATTGGTTTAACGTGCGGGTTAGTTGGTGCCCTCTTCGATATCTACGCCTTTCGTCGCCACCCGCACTTACGCGATAGTTGATGTACCGCGATCTTGTCATGCCTTTTTCACGCGCGACAGACTCAACGACCTGACGATCGCGTCGGTTAGCCTCTCGTCCCCGCTCCATCAATAGCTGAGTCAGTGATGCTTATAGCAACTCCCGCACATCGGTGACTTGACCGGTGACGGCAGCGGCAACAACCATTGCGGGGCTCATCAGCAAGGTGCGACCCGACGAAGAACCCTGACGACCTTTGAAGTTGCGGTTCGATGACGAGGCACTGAGCTGGCGACCCTGAAGCTTGTCAGGATTCATCGCAAGGCACATAGAACAGCCTGGTTCGCGCCACTCAAAGCCCGCTTCGACAAAAATGGTGTGCAGCCCTTCCGCTTCCGCTTGTTTCTTTACCCGCTCAGAACCGGGAACGACAAACGCTTTAATGCCATCGGCAACGTGCCGTCCTTGTGCAAATTTAGCGGCTTCCCGGAGGTCACTAAGTCTGCCGTTGGTGCAGCTACCGATAAAGCACACATCCACTTTGGTGCCTTGCACGAGCTTACCCGGTTGCAAATCCATATAGTGATACGCTTCTTCCGCGATCGCCCGTTCGTCTGCTGGCATCTCATCAGGGGTAGGGACGGTTTCATTCACCGCGATCCCTTGACCGGGAGTAATGCCCCAGGTGATGGTGGGCGCGATCGTGGTGGCATCAAACACAATCACGTCATCGTAAACAGCGTCGGCATCGCTGCGACTGTTGTTCCACCATGCTACTGCGTCGTCCCACTCAGCGTCTTTGGGTGCGAAGTCTCGTCCTTTGAGGTAGTCGTAGGTCACCTGATCAGGATTGACGTAACCGCAACGAGCACCACCTTCGATCGCCATGTTGCAAACCGTCATCCGCTCTTCCATGCTCATCTGCTCAAACGTGGTGCCTGCAAATTCGTAGGCATAGCCCACACCACCTTTCACGCCCAGCTTACGAATGATGTGCAGAATGACATCTTTAGCATAGACACCGGGCTTCAGGTTGCCATTCACTTCAAGCTTGCGGACTTTGAGCTTTGCCAATGCCAGCGTTTGGGATGCCAGCACGTCGCGTACCTGGCTGGTGCCAATGCCAAAGGCGATCGCGCCAAATGCGCCATGCGTTGCAGTGTGGCTGTCCCCGCAGGCGATCGTCATGCCAGGTTGAGTCAAGCCCTGCTCCGGTGCAATCACGTGAACAATCCCCTGATTGCCCGAACCGACGTTATAAAAGGTGATGCCGTTTTCTTTACAGTTTTGCTCTAGCGCCTGCATCATTTCTTCGGCGATCGAGTCTGCAAGGGGACGCGCCAAATTATCGGTCGGGACGATGTGATCAACCGTGGCGATCGTCCGTTCTGGAAACAGCACCGTCAGGTTCCGTTCGCGCAGCATGGCAAAGGCTTGGGGGCTGGTGACTTCGTGAATCAGGTGCAGCCCGATGAAGAGTTGCGTCTGTCCAGACGGCAAAATGCTGACGGTGTGTGCATCCCAAACTTTGTCAAATAGCGTCCCTGTGCTCATGATGATTGTCTTACTCGCCTGCGATCGGTGATGTGGGTCTCTATTCTACCAAGCGCTGTCGGCAACATGGAAAAAAGTGATGAATGATCCAGATCATTAAGGGAGCCGTGATCGTGAGTCTATTAGTTTGCTGAAATCTATCTGACTGGAAAGAGGAGTCAGAATCCAGGAGCCAAGATGCAGAATGCCTCGTCACCCCTGACTCCTGACTCCTCATTCCGCTTCAAAAAGATGGCTTCTAAAACCGCGTTCAGAAGCCATGACTCACTCTTGATACAGGCTCTTCAACCAGACGTTAGGCGCACACTTTTTTCACAGCGGGAAGCTGACTTGCATGATCCCACCAGGCTCGAAGTTTGGGCGCTTGAGCGGTAATAGCAGCAAATTCTGGGGTTTTAGACAAATAGACGAAGATGGGAATGAGGTAAAAATCGACAATGCCGATTTCGCTGCCCAAAAGATAAGGGCTACCAACCGCCAAGGCTTCGATCGCCCCGACCGCTGTTTGGGCAGGCGCGACGGCACTTTGAACCAGCGCTTCATCGGTTTTGCCACCCTGGCTGGGCACAATGAGCCGCTGAATCACAATGGTGCTGATCGCGGCTGGATAGAGATAGCTGTCAATAATCGCCATGATTTGACGCATTCGAGCTTGAAGCAGTGGCTCGGAAGGGCTGAACTTGCGATCGGCTACAACCGCATCCAGGTATTCGACAATGGCATTTGTTTCATAGAGCAACTCGCCATCCACTTCAAGCGTCGGCACCTTACCAAAAGGATTTTTAGCGAGATAGTCTGCTGATTGGCTTTCGCCATTGAAAATATTGACTCCAGTGAGAGTGTAGTCTGCACTTGCGCCTTCAAGCAGCAACCGAACGGTACGAACATAGGTGCTAATGGGAATGCCGTAAAGGATGAGTGTTGACATTGTGTGTAGGTTTCACCAAAAGTTTGACAGAAGACCTGTTTGGTTTTTCCAAAGCGGGTTCAATCAATAGAATACTCTGTCAAAAGCGCGATTGCCCCAGCTAATGGTTGGCATTGATCGCGTTCAAACGGGCTTAAAGCTCAGCACACGTTGCTAAAATGGTACAACCAATGATGCACCCAAAAGTAAAACAGCGGTCGTATCAACAATGCCGTGAATTGTAATTGAAGCCCAGAGACGATTGGTTTCACCAAACGCAAGGGAGTAAAACATTGACGCTACTGTTGCCAACGTTGCGTAAATGGCTTTGTATTGCAAGGGCGATAGGGCGATGCCTGTGCCGGGATTATTGCCAATGTGACAGATGCCAAAAATAACGGAGCAAATAAGCGCAGAGGTGAGGACAAGTTGCTGACGCTTTAAGGGTTTGTGCGATCGCGCCTGAATTTGATCGCGAATAAAAACCATGAGACCTGATCGAAACAAAATTTCCTCAAAAATGCCAACTCGAAAGCTAAAGAGCACAGCATAACTAAGGAAGAAAAGTATGTAGCTGCCAATAGCAGTAACATCAAACGTTGAAACTGCTTTAGACGGTGCAAACTTTAGCAACAGCGCTAGCGGTACTAAAAGTACAGTTGCAGTCAAAATTGCCTTGGCAGTGTAAAAGAAATCCGCTTGTCGTACAGCAAAGCTGTAGCCAAAATGCTCCCGTCCTAGGCCTGTACCGTGAATTAAAACGAGAATAAAGAGAGTCAGGCTGATAAACGCTCCAAAGCTAAAAGACGGTCTAGAAAACCAAAACAGGCTTACGAGACAGGCAGCAGCCAAGAGAAAATCGAAGACCATCATGCGATCGGAAGGTGTCGTCCGCACGATTGGCAACTGCATCAGAAAAACGATGAAAACGTAGCTTAAGCCAATAAAGTAACCTGAGTACTCAACTTCAAACGCTGCTGAAAGCAACGATGTATTGACAAGACTGATATAGATGAAATTAACGCTTAGAAGAATTAGTAATTGACCATTTCGTTTGATAAAAGAAACAATCGTTTGGCGCTGGTTTGTATAAATTCTGCGATCGCGCAGCTCTAATAATAAGAAAGGCAGTCGTAGAGCAACAAAGGCTCCAGCCAGAAACAAACTAACATTAAGCCAGAAATAATCTTTGAGAATAAGGTTGTCAAACTGCTTGAGCCAGCCAAACCGTGCTGGGTTTAATGCCAACAGCTTAACCACACTGATGTAAAAGCCTAAGAGTAAGCAAGTAAACGTTTGAAACCAGAGTCCATTGTTTCTTAATAAGACTCGCTTAGCAAACGCTGCGCCCGCATTAGTAGCTAGAAAAAAGATGGGAATAGCCGCAAAGATGACGAACGATGTTGCTTCTACCAATCGTTCAGTCAATGTCCAAGCTTTACCGCTAAAGCTCAAACGAATGACGATCGCGCTAAACCAAAGGACACAGCCAATGACCGCGAATGTTAATTCCCCGTTGCCGCTGTAGCGCTTTGGTTCAGCAAACTCGCAGCGGTTGGTTAAAAAGCCCACATTCATCAGTTAACATTCATCGCAAGCGAACCTTGAAATCATAACACTCCACTTTTTCCCTCTGTTGTGACACTGGACGGAAACTTGATAGCGTAAGAAAGCTGTCATTAGTTCAAAGCTTGACTAGAGGAATGGGGATCTTGCAAAAATGGCTGCATCAGCGAGACAACAGGTATTTGGCGGGTCTTCTGGCAGGTGGCTTGCTGATGCGGTGCGCGATCGCACTCTGGTTGCCGCCTGGTTTCGATGAAGGCTACTACTACCTCTATACGCTGCATCCAGCCTGGAGCTACTTCGACCATCCACTGCTAGTAGCCTTGACGACGGGCTTTGGCGTGTGGCTCACGGGAGATGTCTCTGCGTTCACCATTCGCTTAGGGGCACTGCTGCTGCATACTGGCTCGCTGCTGCTGCTGTATCTAACGAGTGCACGGTTGTTTTCAAGGCGGACAGCGACGTTGACCCTAGCGATCGCTACCCTTATCCCCATCTTCCAACTCGGCTTCGGCACACTGACACTACCCGATAGCCCGTTAATGTTCTTCTGGACAGCAACCCTCTATGTAGCTGTCTGTGAATTCTTTGGCGAGAGAGACACGAAAACTCAAAGACCTGTGACTCAGGAAAACCCCGCTCTCTGCTCTCCGCTCCCCTCCCCTGCTCTCTATAGTCCCAGCTATCGGTTGGCGATCGTTGGCTTACTCGTTGGTCTCGCCTGTTTGGGCAAGTACCACGGGCTGGCATTGGGGTTTGGGTTGATAGGATTTTGCCTCACCAGCGCGCGTCATCGGGTAGCGTTAATATCCCCCTGGGCGTTGGCAAGCCTGGGTCTGTTTCTGCTGGCAATCTTGCCGATCGTCGCCTGGAATGTTCAATACGATTGGGTGTCGGTGCGGTTTCAGTCAGGTCGCGCCGTGCCCGATCGCGGCTATAGCCTCCTGGATTTGCTGGTCACAGTTCTTGCAGGCACAGGCTATCTGTTTCCAACCTTTGGCTTTCCTCTTTGGTGGGCGAGTGGCAAGTCATTGATGGGACAGTTTGGGAAGGCAGGCAGACAGAGGAGCGGGGGAGCAGAGAGAGTTGAGGGGGCAGGAGAAGCAGGAGAGCAGAGAGAGAAACTCAAAACTCAAAACTCAAAACTCAAAACTTCCTTCATCCTCTGGCTCTCACTTCCTCTCATGCTGACCTTCACGCTCATGGGTGGCTATCGATCGATCCTACCCACCTGGGCAATGCCAGGATTCTGGGGCGCAACGCTCCTACTGGGAAAGGAAGCAGCCAATTGGCAACGTCGAACCGTTAAACGCTGGCTCTGGGGTTCGGGGCTAGTCATTGCGAGTCTGCTGCTGGTCGCGCTGCTGCACGTGACGATCGGCACCCTCCAAAAACCAAGCCGCTATGCTTTGTTTGGAGGTTTTCTCACGCCTGGTAACGATGCCTCCACACAGCTCATTGACATCCGACAACTGCGGCAGGGCTTTGCAGACTCACCGCTGCTCACTGCCGCCATGCAAAAGTCGGACTTTTTGTTTACCAATGATTTGTATTTAGCAGGACAGTTGGGCATGGCGATCGCGCCTCTCAACCCTAAACCCATCACTTGCTTTGACAAAGATTTACGTGGCTTTGCCTTCTGGTCAACCCGTAATCAATGGGTGGGGCAAGATGGACTGTTGGTCACGTCAACTGCACAAGCAAAATTAGCTGTGCAGCAATATCAGGATTACTTTAAGGAGATACAGAAAATTGCTGAAATTCCGATTCAACGCGGAGGTGAGATCGTCCAGGTCATTGAAATCTACCAATGCAAAACGCTCATAAAAGCCTATCCGCGACCATACGGAGCGTGAAGAGTGTTTACGCTGGCTTTGCTGTGGGTGCTGCATAAGCTTTGTGTGCCTCAGCATAAATTTTCAGCGCTATAGACATCTGCTGTTCAGCACTTTCGCCTTGTGCCTGAAACCAGGCAAACGTTTCAGGATCGACTTGAACC
>JACMKO010000561.1 GCA_014380065.1 Leptolyngbya sp. ES-bin-22
CCCGTGACGCTAGGCGACGTGAGAACTTGGTCTACGCCGTATTAGGGAGCAGGGGAGAGCGGAAGATTGATGTAGGTTGGGTTGGGGGACGAAACCCAACACCCGCATGGGTTACGCTATCGCTAACCCATCCTACAAATAATTGTGCCTCCCTACTTGGTAGCTGAAAAACTCGCGCCACAAGGGTTGTATTGATGATTGCCTTAGCTTCGTCTGCCTTTTTGCCAAATATCCTCTGGATATTCAGAGGGTTACTCGTTTTCTTGTTGAAAATCATTGGATCTAATTATGTCCTTGCTCAGGTTTTTCGCTTTGCTGTTCGCGTCCATGAGTTTAACGGTGCTGCTTTCGTGCAGTACACAACCGTCTGACACGGCTTCTACCCCAACCGCATCTCCCTCTGCTCAAACCAGCAAGGTGATGAGCGGTATGACACACGGTGGCAAGTCTAAGATCAACATCAACACCGCCATCTTGTCTCAGTTAGACAAGCTAGAAGGACTGCTGGGTGTACCCGCGCTATCGAACAAAATCCAGTCGAGCCGCCCCTACGGTAAGCCTGAAGAACTGGTGTCGAAAAATGTCATCACTCAGGTGCAGTTCGATCAGGTCAAAGACATGGTGACGATCGAAGATATTGTGCTGACCGGGGAAGCGAAAGATCTTGACTACATGACGAAGCTGGGCTTGATGAAAGGACATTTGCTTGTTGCCAAAGAGCTGCTAGCTTTGCAGAAGCCCGATCAGGCGGAACCACACATTGGGCATCCGGTTGAAGAGATTTACGCTGACGTGGAAGACCAGCTTCAGGAGCGCAACGTGAAGGAATTCAAGACCACGTTGATCACCTTTCAAGATCTGGTGAAAGCTGGCGCGAAAGATCCTGCTAAAGTGAACAACGAGTTCAAAATCTCCATGCAAGCCGTGGATGACGCGATCGCTACCTTGCCCAGCACGCAACGTCAGTCTCCAGCCTTTGTGTTGCAGGTGATCAATGGGCTGCTTGATACCGCTAATGCTGAATATGGTGCGGCGATCGCCAATGGCAAAATTACTCAGGCGATCGAATACCAGGATTCGCGCGGTTTTGTCACCTATGCCAATGAACTTTACAGTGGTATTGCTGCACAAGTTGCGACACAAAATCCTGAGACACACAAAGCTATTCAGCAAACAATGGCTGAGTTGACCAACGTTTGGCCCGCGCCCATGCCGCCCGTCACGGCTGTCAAAACGCCAACTCAGGTTTCTCAGCTCATCAAGACCGTTGAGATGGATACTCAAAAAGCGGTGAAGACCTCCTGAGTTGAAGGATGCCGCTCCCGTCTCGGTACTGGGAATGAGAGACTAAAATCGGCAAAATCCTTTACGCTTAAAGCATCCCTTCAATCGTTAGCTGCAATTCGCTATGGACTTTAGCTCTGCTTTACCGACCTTTATTATCACCCTACGCGAAGGGGTGGAAGCTGCTCTGGTAGTTGGCATTGTGCTTGCTTACCTTCAGAAAGCGAAGCAAGCGCACCTCAATTCGTGGGTGTATGGTGGCATCGCTGGCGGGTTGGCAGTCAGTGCGCTGGTGGGCATCCTGTTTGGCGTACTGCTTCAAACGCTAGGGTCGTCTAACCAAAAATATGCTCCTGTCTTTGAACCGTTGCTGGAAGGGGTGTTTAGCGTTGCCGCGATCGTGATGCTGAGCTGGATGCTGGTTTGGATGACCCAACAAGCCCGCCTCCTCAAAGGGCAGATTGAAGGCGCGATCGGTGCCACTTTAAAGGGTGGTAATGCCGCAGGCTGGGGGATTTTTGGACTGATCTTTTTCGCGGTGCTGCGAGAAGGCTTTGAAACGGTGCTCTTCATTGCGGCTAAGTTTCAGCAGGGGCTTGTGCCAGCGCTGGGAGCGATCGCGGGCATTCTGAGCGCGATCGCGATCGGTGTCCTGCTGTTTCGCTGGGGCATTAAAATCAACCTCCGCGCCTTCTTCCTGGTGATGGGTGTTTTCTTGCTGCTCATTGTGGCAGGGCTGGTTGTCTCCGCCTTGGGACATTTTGATACTGCCATTAGCACCCTCGCTCAACTGGATCGTAAATCTGAAGGACTTTGCTTCTACTACGAACGGTTTACCAAGTTTCCCTCGTGCGTCCTGGGTCCAATGGTCTGGAATACCAGTAAAGTGTTGCCCGATCGTCAGTTTCCTGGCGTAATCTTGCACACGCTGTTTGGCTACGAAGATAAGCTCTATCTCGTGCAAGCCGTTAGCTACGTGGCGTTTCTCCTTGCCATTGGCGGCGTTTACCTGAAAAGCGTTACAGGCTGGAAGCTCAAGGCGGCAAAGACGATTAACGTGGAAGCCTCTGCTGGCAAATGAGGCTGTGATACGGCAACTTGACGTTGATAAACGCTTTACCAACATCAAGTCAGGATAAGGAATGGTTACATTTAGATTAACGCTAGGTTAATATAGTCGCTCTGCTACTCATCTGCTCACTGCAAGCACCTGGATGAGTCTCAAATTTGGAGCGTCACAATGGACAAAGTTGACTTTTTCTACCCCCGATCGCGTTACAGAGGCACGGTGAAGCCAGAAAATTTGGTCTTCAACGCGAACCTGCAAGAGTTTTCACAGCGGGTCAGCTATATTTACTGCCTCGAAACTAGCGGTAAAATTTCTCCAGAAGCGTCTTACCAGGAAATTAAGTCGCTTTGGAAGCAGCTCAAGCAAAGTAAGCGTCAGCTTGGGATTGGTGAAGCTGAAACGCCGATGTAATCGGTATGCATTGTCGATCGCTCAACCCTAAGCTGCGATGACAGCCTGATAGTAGCTACGGAGTTGACGAGTTGCGGCTTCCCAACTCCAGCGCTCGGCTTCACGACGGGCATTGCGACGGAGCGTTTCGCGTTCTTCGGCGTTTGCCAGCAGGCGCTGGGTTGCTGCGATCGCGCCACCTTCATCAAGCGGATCAAACAGGTAGCCGTTCACCCCGTCCTGCACAATATCAGGAATGCCGCCCGATCGCGCTGCTACAACCGGACAACCTGCTGCCATTGCCTCTAGCAGCACTAAGCCCAGAGTCTCAGTGCGCGATGGAAAGACAAAGGCATCGGATGATGCGAAGGCAGCGGCAAGTTCTCGCCCTTGCAGGTATCCGACAAAGTGAGTAGACGTGCCTGCGAAATACTGTTCCAGCACCTGTCGATGCGGACCATCACCCACCAACGCCAGCCTCGCACCGGGAATTGATTCCAGGACTGGCTTAATGCGATCGATTTCTTTTTCGGGTGACAGACGACCCACATACAGCAACAGCGGACTTTCAGGATGCCCCTGACTGAGGCGCGATCGCATCTCTGGACTCACCAGATACGGCTGAAACGTTTCGGTATCCACGCCCCGTTGCCACACGCTCACGCGCTCAATGCCATGTTCGGTCAACGCCTGCTTCATAGCGCTTGACGTACACAGATTCACCCGTGCCTGGTTGTGCCCTGCTTTCAGCAGTTCCCACATCAGCCCCTCTAACATTCCCAAGCCATAGTGCTGGAGATATTCTGGCAGATGGGTATGATACGACGCGAGCAACGGTAGGTTAAAGGCTTTGCTGTAAAACAGACCCGCTAACCCTAAGACCGCTGGGTTAACCACATGGATCAAATCAGGCTTAAAGCGCTCGACCGCATGACCGATCGATGGGCGTGGCAACGCCAACTTCAACTCTGGATAGAGCGGCAGCGGGAAGCCAGAAACGCCATGAATTTGCGCTCCTTTGTATTCGGTTAAGCCACCGTCTGGAGAAATAACCAGCACCTGATCGCCAAGTCGTTGCAGTTGTTCAACTGTGTAGCGCAGTCGCGTGACAATCCCGTCTACTTTGGGCAGAAAAGTCTCTGTAAAGAGGGCGATTCGCATAAGGGTGGAACCATAGGGTGAATGGAGAAGCGTGAAGCAAGCGCGATCGCGACTGCCCTAAAACCGTTGCCTTGGCAAAGTGCAGATGCCGTGAATACCAACTGAAACGATGACTCCACCCAGTAAAACCCCAATACCTTCTGCAAAGCAGTTCAGCCGATGCCGATGCTCGGCAGCTTGGGCAACACTCAAATCCCGCACAGATGACCCAGGCGCTTGAGCTAACTTTTGATAGTTCTGGACGCTCTTTCCCAGCGTGTCCCATTCGGGAAACAGGTAATACGTGCTAATGCCCATAAACGCAGCACCCGGCAGCACCACTAAGGCTAAAAGTACGAGGACGCGACTGCCCATAGCCAATCACCGCCGCCACTTCACTTTGGGCAAGATCTGAGACTCATCGACGCGACCCTTATATTTCATCGCCACGTTCAGCAGCGAATCGAGCAACGAACTGGACAGAAAATGGGGTTGTAAACCGAGATCGAGCAAATTGGTGTTCTTCGCATTGAAGTAGTGCTCTTCGCGCTCAATCCGGGGGTTTTCGGTATGCTGCACTTCGACTTTGAGACCGATCGCGCTCCCTGCTTTTTCCACCATCAGCGCCAAATCACCGATGCTGAATAGCTCTGTAAACTGGTTGAAGACACGGAATTCACCAGGGTTTGCGGGAGTGGCGATCGCCAACTCGACGCAGCGCACCGTATCCCGAATATCCAAAAAGCCGCGCGTTTGCCCACCTTTGCCGTAGACCGTCAGTGGATGCCCGATCGCTGCCTGAATGCAGAAGCGGTTCAGCGCGGTACCAAACACGCCATCGTAATCCAGACGGTTGATCAGCAGTTCGTCCATCCCCGTTTCATCCGTCAGCACACCGTAGACGACACCCTGATTTAAATCGGTTGCCCGCAAGCCCCAAATTTTGCAAGCGAAATGGATGTTGTGGGAGTCATGCACCTTGCTCAGGTGATACATGCTGCCAGGCTGTTTGGGATACGGCAGCGTATCTTTGCGACCGTTATGCTCGATCGTGATGTAGCCCTCTTCGATATCGATATTGGGCGTACCGTACTCACCCATCGTCCCCAGTTTGACCAAATGGCAATCAGGGAAGCTCTCTTTCATGGCGTAGAGCAGGTTCAGCGTCCCAACAACGTTATTCACCTGAGTCAGCACAGCATGTTCGCGATCGATCATCGAGAACGGAGCCGATCGCTGTTCGCCAAAATGGACGATTGCCCCTGGCTCAAACTGGTGAAGTGCTTTATCCAGAAATTCGTAGTTGGTGATATCGCCCACGAACAAATCAATGGTTTTGCCCGTGAGATCGTGCCAGCGCTGCAACCGTTGCTGAATGGGTGCGATCGGAGTCAGCGTTTCCACACACAGTTCCAGATCCCAGTGCCGCCGCACAAAGCTGTCTAAAATCCCAACCTCGTAACCCTGGTTGGAAAGGTACAGCGCTGTCGCCCAACCACAATAGCCATCACCACCAATAACAAGGACTTTCATCTTGCTAAATCTTGCTTGCAGATACTCCGCTCAATCTACCATCCATAGGTGTCTTTGGAGCATCAATTTACCGAAGGCGGGGATCGGCATTTGCTACTCTTGGTGCTAGAGACAACCAGACCGCTATCGATCGCTTGTATCAGAAAGCCTGACAACGTTTTAGCGGTATAGTTCTGCTAG
The DNA here is from genome assembly GCA_014380065.1 of Leptolyngbya sp. ES-bin-22. GTDB lineage: Bacteria > Cyanobacteriota > Cyanobacteriia > Leptolyngbyales > Leptolyngbyaceae > Stenomitos. Next base: position 5,597 of record JACMKO010000561.1, read on the forward strand.
CGCTCCTCACCCCTGACTCCAACCTCTCACTCCCCACCCTGATTGCATGACCTACTGCCTCGGCATTCTTTCTAACTCTGGCTTAGTCATGGCTGCGGACTCTCGCACAAACGCTGGGGTCGATTACATCTCCACGCATCAAAAGCTGTTCGATTTCTCCAATCCTGGCGATCGCGTCATTCTGATCTGTACCGCTGGCAATCTGTCGATTACACAAGGGGCGTTGACGCTGCTGCGACGAGATCTAACTGCCCAGGCAGAAAGCAATCTGCATACTTTGCCAACTATGTATGAGGTCGCCCGCTATGTCGGCACAAAAGCGCGCCACATTCAAGAACAAGACCGTTCCTGGCTAGAGAAAGACGGCATCGATTTCAAATGTACCTTTCTGGTCGGCGGGCAAATTCGGGGCGAAGAGCCAGCCC
>JACMKO010000053.1 GCA_014380065.1 Leptolyngbya sp. ES-bin-22
ACAAGCTGATGATATTGACCCCATGAAAGATCTTCGCAGGCGTTGCCTGGAGCGATCGGCGCTGGATCTGAGACGTTGCAACGGGTGATGAACTCACTGTTTCAGTTTGTAACGACGGCTAGTTCTACTGTACAGGGTTAACGCGATCGGTGTTTGCTTGGAGTAGAAGTGAGCAAGGGAAGGCAGGGGAAGCAGGGGAAGCAGCGGGGATCAAGAACTCAAAACTCAAAACTCTCTAGCAACGCGGCGCGAAGCGCTACTCAAAACTCAAAACTCAAAACTCAAAACTCAAAACTCAAAACTCAAAACTCAAAACTCAAAACTTCTCTACCTTCTGCTCCGATCACCCTCGACCAAGTTATCGTTCCCGATCGCGCTCCGCCTGGAAAACCGATTCCCGTCACCTATCGTTGGTCTGGTCAGTGGGACGCACTACGAACGGGCTTAGTCATCCTGACCTGGCACAAGCAAGGAGAAGCTGCTGCCTCAGAACGCTGGTTGCATGACCACGGCATTGGTATGGGTTTGCTCCATCCAAAGGTTTTACCAACGGCTAGTACGTCTCGCTTTCAGGTTGTTGAGCGTCTGGCGATGTTGCCGCCTCAAGCGATTGCACCAGGGATTTACACGTTAGAAGCGATCTACCTCGATCGCCAGACGGGTAAAACGGCTCCAATCGACATCCCAACCACCAGCCTCCAAATTGACGCGACCGCTGCGGTCAGTCCTGCACCAGAATTGGATCTCGTCACGCAGCTACGAACGCTATCAACGGCGCTTCCCAAAGGGGGGAAGGCATTAGAGCCAGCCTTTGACCAGATCGGGCGCATCAATCAATACGACCCGACGCAGGATTATGCTGAGCAGGCAAAACAGGCAATGGCATATCGTTTGACGCAGGAACCGAAGAATCGTGAGTTTGCCTATGCGCTGGCGTTAGCAACGGTGCTGAAGCGTCGAATGGGTGAGGCGATCGTAACGCTTCAGCAAGTTGTGCAGCTTGATGCTCAAAACCCCTATGCTTACGGTTATCTAGCCTTCATCAATCTGTACGATTTTCGTGCCAACGCGGCTCAAACAGCGCTCAAGACCGCGTTCAAGCTGAACCCCAAGCTACCTGAGCTTTATGCCCTCAGCGGAGTTGCGGCTCTGATGCAAGGCAATCCCATCAAAACATGGCAACAACTTCAACGGTTTGCACAATTAGAGAAGCAACCGCGCTAGCTGCTGTGTGCATAGAAACAATGGTCATCCAGGCGGATAACCTTACTCACTCAAAGCGCTGAACTCTCCAGGAATGAATTCTGGCAAAAGATAGTGCAAGCGATCGCAGCGGACGGTCGAAAACGGCTGTAAAAGGACAAAGTTTGAGGCGCTTGGGAGCAAAGTTGCCCTTTCTAGCGTCTGCCCTTGTAGATCGCTGCACACAGCCATCAGCCTTTGAGTCATCAGCCTTCGAGTCATCAGCCTTGATTGGACTGCCATACAGTGAGACTACAGCCGCCATACATCTGATCTAAATTTTGCCTAGAATAGGATGAGCGTAGGGGTGAAGTCATATGTTGCTCTCAATCGCAGTCTCTTAGCCCTTAAGAGCTGAGGGGCAGAGTAACTGTGATCGGTTTAATTGCTTTGACTGAATATTTTTTACACTCGCGGACAAGCAGACAATACAACCATGAACACTTCTACTGATAAACAAGGCAACAAAGGCAAAGCCCTCTGGAAAAAGCCAGCGGTTTACTTGTTACTGCCGCTGTTGGGAGCAGGAACCGCGCTGTTGGGTGATCACTGGTTGTCGTCCAGTGAGGCTTCCACCCCGATCGCGATCGCGCAGACCGCTAGCCCTTCAGCACCAACACAGCCGATCGCGCAAGCACCCAGTCGAAGCAGCGCCGTGCTCTCGTCTAGCGATCCCAACTTTATCGTCAATGCCGTTGAGCGTGTCGGTCCTGCTGTGGTCCGCATCAACTCCTCTCGTACGGTTAAAACTCGCCGACCCGAAATTTTTAATGATCCATTCTTCCGACAGTTTTTTGGCAATGCGCCTACAGGGCCTTCGACTCGCGTTGAACGGGGTACGGGGTCTGGGTTCATTATCCAAGCCGATGGCTTGATTTTAACCAATGCTCACGTTGTCGATGGTGCTGATACGGTGACAGTCACCCTGAAAGATCAGCGCGAATATAAGGGCAAGGTGCTGGGAGCTGATCCATTGACCGATGTAGCCGTCGTTAAAGTGGAGGCAACCAGCTTGCCAACCGTCAATTTGGGCAACTCTGATCAGCTTCGACCGGGTGAATGGGCGATCGCGATCGGCAACCCGCTGGGCTTGGACAACAGCGTTACGGTTGGCATTATCAGTGCCACAGGTCGTTCTAGCTCGCAAATTCAGGCACCCGATAAGCGAGTCAGCTTCATCCAAACGGATGCTGCGATTAATCCTGGTAACTCCGGTGGTCCACTGCTCAACCAGCAGGGCGAAGTCATTGGCATGAACACGGCTATCATTGGTGGCGCTCAAGGCTTGGGGTTTGCAATTCCGATCAATAAGGCACAGCAGATTTCAAGTCAGTTAATTGCCACTGGTAAGGCAAGCCACCCGTATCTGGGTATCCGCATGACGACCCTTACGCCTGAGCTGAAGAAGCAAATCAACAGCGACCCTGAAGCGGGTATCAACGTGAAGGAAGACAGCGGCGTTCTGGTCTATCGCGTGATGCGTGGCTCTCCTGCGGCTCAGGCTGGACTCAAACCTGGCGACGTGATTCAAAAAGTCAACGGTCAGTCAGTCAAAACAGCGGATGACGTGCAGCAAGCCGTTGAAAGAAGCTCTGTAGGCGGCAACCTTCAGGTAGAGTTTAAGCGCAACGGACAAATGCAAACGTTGGCAGTGCGTCCCGGCGCTTTTCCAACGCAAACCGCGCAGAGTGAGTAGGTCGTAGAAGGGTGTAGGGTCTAGGGTGTGGGACAGGCGACGAGGGGTAAACAGCCCTGCCGCCTGTCCCTCGCTTTATACTGAAAAGGTTCACTCACTATGCATTCCTATGCCTGAACTGCTTGAAGTGATTGAGTTGGGAAATCCCATTTTGCGTCAGAAGGCGCAGCTTGTACAGGACGTGTCGTCTGACCGTATTCAACACTTAGTGGATAATTTGATGATGACGGTGAAAGAAGCGAATGGGGTGGGCATTGCTGCACCGCAAGTCGCACAGTCCGATCGCCTCTTCATAGTGGCATCGCGTCCTAACCTGCGCTATCCTCACGCGCCAACGATGGAACCGACGGCGATGATTAATCCCCACATGCTTGCTCACTCCGATGAAACGGTGAAAGGGTGGGAGGGATGCCTCAGCATTCCAGGTCTTCGGGGTGAGGTGCCTAGATATCAGGCGATCGAAGTCGCCTACACAGGACGCGATGGCAAGCAGCACAAGCAAGCATTAACCGATTTTGTGGCTCGCATCTTCCAGCATGAACTCGATCATCTGGATGGCATTGTGTTTGTCGATCGGGTGGAAAGCACGCAAGACCTCATCACCGAGCGCGAATACCAACGCCTTTTTCCAGGTTAACCGCCTTGCTAGGCTGTCGAGTTGTTGAAGCAGGCATAACTAGAGGTCGTCCGTAGAAGTCGGAGTGACGAGGGTGAGTTTAAAGGCTGACGGCACAAAAATGGCATACATTCCCCCATACATTCCTAAAGACGCAAAATGGTACATTGCCGAACTTGTGATGGAGTGCCAAATTGAGGGAGAGTCAAGTAATGTTGTTCACATTGACATTGTTCTCGTTCGTGCCGATTCACCTAAAGAAGCTTTTGAGAAGGCTGAACAGCTCGGTAGAGAAGGCGAAGATTCATACCTCAATCCTAACGATCAGAGAGCCACTTGGATCTACCGTGGGTTGCGAGACTTGAATGTTGTCCACGATGAGCTAGAACATGGGACAGAACTAATGTTTGAGGAGAAAATTGGTCTCTCCGAAGATGAAGTGAAGGCGCTGCTCACTTCAAAGTCTCAGTTAAATATTTTTCGCTTAGATCAACCAAGAGATCCATCTTATCCAAACTACATTAGTAAGGAAATTATGGAGGAAGTGCTAGATATGATGCGTGATGATGACTCACAGCACAGCGTTGAAGCAGATGACCTGAACTCATAAGTCTTGAGTTTGAGGTTATCTGCCATCACTCAACGGCGCTGCTAACGGAAAAATAGGTAGCGAGCGCCAATGACGAACAGAAAGATGCCGTAGAGCTTTTTCATCAGGGCGCTGCTGATAAAGGGTTGATTGGCAAACAGCGCGCCAAACAGAAAGCCGACGAATAGCCCTGCGGCGATAAAGATGGCATCCCGAATACTGAGGTTTCCTTCTTTGTAATAGACGGCTGCGCCGAGAAGACCGATCGGCAAAATTTGTGCGGCGATCGAAGTTCCTGTCGCATATTTTTGATCCATCCCCAGCA
>JACMKO010000562.1 GCA_014380065.1 Leptolyngbya sp. ES-bin-22
GAGCAAGAGCCTGCGTTGCACCTCAAGCAGTTGAGCGTTTTGAACGATCGTCACCTGCCAGCGATCCAGGATCTCACGCTATCCGTCTATCCAGGGGAAATTGTTGGGATTGCGGGAGTGGATGGCAATGGACAACGAGAGCTGGAAGAAGCCATCATCGGGCTGCGGCAGCCGGAGCGAGGTGAGATCGGGTGGCAGGGCGAACTGGCTCATATTCCGTCCGATCGCTACTCGATGGGACTGCTGACCGACTTTACGGTTGCCGAGAATCTGGTTTTGAAAGATGTAAACCATCCGCCCTTTAGCTGGCGAGGGTTCTTGCGTCCTGCGACCATTCTCAGCCACGCGACGGCACTGATACAGCGCTTTCTAATTCGCACGCCATCGGCTAAAACGCGTGCTGGCAAACTGTCGGGTGGCAATGCTCAAAAGGTGATTGTTGCCAGGGAACTCACCCGTCACCATCAGGTGATCCTGGCAGCGCAACCAACTAGAGGAGTCGATATTGGCGCAACGGAATTTGTTCACGCCCAACTGCGGGCGCGACGGGATGCCGGAGCGGGGATTTTGCTGATTTCAACTGAACTCGACGAGATTTTAAGCCTGAGCGATCGCATTGCTGTTCTTTACGAAGGGCAAATTCTTGAGATTCTTCCGGCAGCACAAGCTAACGTGAACGACCTGGGTTTGCGTATGGCTGGCAAGCGGGTAACGCCATGACCCTTGGAGTCGCGTTATCAATTGAGCAACGAGCGTGGCTTTCGCGCCTGCGCCCCTTTGCGCCGATTCTAGGCGCGATCGTAGCGCTGGTTTTGGGTGGAGTGTTGCTTCGGCTGAGTGGGGTCAATCCCGTTGCTGCCTATGCCGTGATGCTTAAGGGTGCGTTTGGGGGAATGCGCCAGCTTACCGATATGCTGCTGAAAATGACACCACTGCTGATCATTGCTCTGGGGCTGACTATGGCTTTTCGAGCGAAAGTCTGGAACATTGGAGCCGAGGGGCAATACTACATTGGTGCGTTGGTCGGCAGTCTGCCAGCGCTGGGGTTTTCCAATCTACCCGGTTGGCTGCTGATTCCACTGATGTTGCTGGCTGGCATGATGGGGGGCGCACTCTGGAGCGGTATCGCTGGTCTACTTCACATCAAACGAGGGGTCAACCTCATCATTAGCACGCTGATGTTGAACTACATCGGCATTCTATTGATCCAATATGCAGTGCGGGTGCCGCTGCGGGAGAAGGATGGCTTTCTACCAGAATCAGCAGCGTTTAGCCAGAATGCCCAAATCCCAACGCTGCTTTCGAGCACTCGCCTTCATTGGGGTGTGCTTCTGGCTGTTGTGCTTGTGGGGATCATTTATGTGTTGCTCTGGCGAACACCTCTAGGCTTTCAGCTCCGCGCGGTTGGCTCTCGTCTAAGCGTGGCTCGCTGTAGCGGGATTAATACCAGCCGCAGCATTTTGATTGCCCTGATGACGAGTGGCGCACTGGCGGGGCTAGCTGGCGTGATTGAGGTCAGCTGTACGTACGCTCGACTCAAAGCTGAAATTTCAGACTCGTATGGCTTCACTAGCATTTTGGTTGCTCTGTTAGGGCAGCTTAACCCGCTGGGCGTGCTATTTTCAGCTCTCCTGTTCTCAGCGCTGATGGTGGGTGCCCAGTCTCTAAACGTGGTGCTGCAAATTCCAGTTTCGCTGGCTCAGATCCTACAGGCATTGCTGGTGCTGTGTGTGCTGACGGGCATTACGATCGCGCAGAAGCAAGATTAACCAACGGTTTATTCTTCAAAAGACCCTATGCCCTGGGACCAACTTCTCACCTGGACCTTTCTCATTTCGATCGCAACGGCTGGCATTCGTCTGGCGGTTCCGATCTTGCTTGCGGTGCTTGGTGAAATTATCACGGAGCGATCGGGCGTAATGAATTTAGGGCTGGAAGGCATCATGCTGGTCGGTGGACTGGCAGGCTTTACAGCAACGTTTGCCATGGAACAAGCGGCACTGGTCGCCCTTGCACCCTGGATTGGCTTACTTGTGGGATTGCTGGCGGGCGCTTTAATGGGATTACTGATGGCAGTGTTGACCGTGAGTTTACGCACTGATCAAGTCGTGACGGGTGTCACTCTGGTTTTGCTAGGACAGGGGTTGACGGCGTTTATGTACCGCCGACTGTTTGGCTCTGTCGGCAAACGGGTGCAGGGATTGGACACACTGCCGATTCCGGGCTTATCACAAGTTCCGGTTGTAGGGGATATTTTCTTCAACCATAATCTAATGGTGTACGCTACGGCACTGCTTGTTGCAGTTTGCTGGTTTGGCTTATTTCGCACCAATTGGGGGTTGAACCTTCGAGCCGTTGGAGAAAACCCAGCAGCAGCGGCTACGTCGGGTCTGAATGTCGTCTGGATTCGCTATCTCTGTGTTGTAGGGGGAGCCGCGCTGACAGGGCTGGGAGGAGCCGTTTTAACGGTCGTGCAGCTGCATCTTTTTACAGAGGGCGTTACCGCTGGTCGGGGGTGGATTGCGATCGCCCTAGTCGTCTTCTCACGCTGGCAACCTGTTTGGGCAATGCTTGGAGCCATATCGTTTGGTATGGTCGATGCCTTGCAGTTTCGGATTCAGACTCTCGGCTCTCAGGAAATGCCTTATGAACTGCTGCTGCTGTTGCCCTATGCGCTGGCATTGGTCGTCCTTTCACTACGGAACCAACGCAACGCAGCACCCAATGCCTTAGGAGTGCCCTATCTCAAAAGTTAACGGTAAGAAGTTAGACAAGCCTTCACTGGTAATGCTCCTGATTCATAATCGGGTCGGAGACCCATTCGTGTAATTTGGTATCACGACTGGCTGAAAGGCTTTCTAGGAGGGAGTTGCAGGGTGCATATTTTTGTTCTACTTAGAGCTTTGGTATGACCGGGCGATCGTAATCTAGGGGCTTGGGACAACGGTTGAGGTCAAGGTCATAGAGTCCAAAGCGGTTGACGTGCTGAGTCCAGTAAGGCATCGTGCCGAGATACGTGCAAAATTTTATCACATGGGTGCTAAAGCCATGTGCAGAGGGAGTTTCAGCGTTTGACTTAAAACAGGGCTAATTTTGTTGGTTCGTTGCCAAGCGCAGCAGAAGGGCAGGTGGCTGCTCTTAAACCTGCGCAAGCGCTGCCACCATAGTCCCTGAAGCCATCTTCATTGAGATCAGGTAAGCTGTAGCCTAATCTGGCAATGGCAACCGCAACCACAGCGGCAGATGGTCACTCACCTCATGCTCGAACTGTGCAAAAAACTCTTTCAGCTCCGGTTTAGGCAGCGCGTCAAGCGGTGCAACACCCAAGGACTCGCGAAACAACTCGGCAAAGTTGAACACCCCGTAGTCAGGACCGCGAGGGTTCGCGCCCATGTGCTCATTGTTTTTACACAGAGGCAGACGCTGATCACGGCTGAAGAAGCCAATCTGGTCAAAGGTTTCACTCAGACGGGCATTGGTGCGGAAGGGTTTCTTAGAGCCAGGATGGGGGGCAAGGAAGGGAAAGTTGATATCAATCGCCTCTCCCACCGCCGCATTGAGGTTTTTGACATGCTTGGCAATCCTCGCTCGGTCTCGCTCCGGGTCATCAAAGTCAAGGTTCAAATCACCCATTAAGACAAAATTGGGATAGTAAGCTTTGTCTTGCTCTTGCACCCGCCCCAGAATCCACTCCATAAGCGCGTCAAATTCCTGGCGACGATCGTCCACCCCTTCACCAAAGTATAGGTGCGCGTTCACCGCCATGAATTCGTAAGGTTTGGTACCCGGATGTCCCACAACTCGGAAACTGGCGCAGAACGGTTGGCGAATGAAGGTCAGGAAAACGGGTAGCTTGATCTTTGCCCCCTGGAGTACCTCGCCTGTAGCTGGGTCGAGATGAGGAGCGATCGCCGCCTGGAGTTTGTCCTTATGCTCCAACAGGGTGGTAATCAGTTTGGTGCGGTCAATGGAAATATCGGACACAATATCACCCCGTTCCACTAGGGAGCGGTTGAAGATGAACCCTAAACGTTCCCCTAGCCCTTTCTCACCGGGAAAGGAGCCGGTAACATCCGAGACCACAGCACCAAACTCTGGTCCCATCAGCGACTTGAGATAGTCAAAACCCTCCAGGTCATCCATAATTTCCTGTACCGAGAGCAGATCAAAATGACTGCACACCCGTGCCAGAAATTTCCATGTCGCTTCACTGCGCTGCCGTTTGACACCTAGTTTGCGGATGTTGAAGGATGCCAGTACCACTGAGCCATACTCCCGTCTGGGTAGCCCGTAGCGGCTGGGGTCGCGCTCAAAGGTCTCTCTAATTTTGTCCCATGCCTCAGCAGTCAACTCAGCCATCATGCCCCCAGTACTAGTAAGAGTAAAGCTGTGCTCTGCGTTAAGTCGCTAGTTTAATTGAAGCTACCACCTGTCCATGATCTGACTGCCAAGGCTCAATGCCATCATGCGTCAGCGTTTCGTCTACCAGGTGGTCGTTGAATACAGAAACAGAGGTCACATGGCCAACGCGACCGGGGTGCTCAGCTACAAACTCCTGGCTCACCATAATTTGGTCTAGCGCCTCATGGTGCCCATTGTGGATGTGGGTGTAGTAGAAATTGCCGTAACTCTGCCGGGTCTGAATGTCCTGCACCCGATAGAGCTGCACGTCCCAGCTTTTCTGGCGTTGTTCCAGCTTCAGTTTGTGCCACGGCGGTTCTCCAGCGATGATCTGGGTAGTCACTGCCAGACCACCATCATTCACATCCCCCAGGACTATCACAGGCTGCTTTCGGTTCTGCAGCGCCTCCAGGAGGAGCACTCGTAAGGCGGTGACCTCTGCAGCTCGCTGTATCAAGGCTCTTGCCTGTCCCTTGGCTTGCTCAAGCGGGTCATGGCGATCAACACCCTCTGGCAAAAGTGGACGCTTCGATTTCAGGTGCACCACAAACACGGTACACTCCAGATTCTCCTGGAGTTTGAGGGTGACAGACAAAACTGGTCTGGAAAAGCGTTTGAGGGGCAGTTCTATGCCCTCAATATCCAACAGTGCCACTGCCGGAAAGGACTCAAAGCTTTGGTGACTCAGGACGGGCAAGCGGGAGGCAAGGGCAACAGCCGGACCTTTTTCAGAGGGTTTACCACAAACCACTTCAGCCGCTGCTAACCGTTCTGTTTGAGCCAGCGCCTCACCTAGAGCGGTTGGGTCAAATAACTCCTGAAAGCCAACCACATCGACTTGCATCCGGTCCAGTTGTCTGGCAATCCAGGTTGTTTTTTTACTGTACTCCTCTAGAGAGTATTGCTGGCTGTCGTAATAAAGGACATTGGGAGCAATGAGGTTGTAAAGGTTGAAAGTGCCAACCTTGAAATGCTTCTGACCCATGATGTAGGCTCAACTAAAGGTTGCGGAACATCTGGCAGCGATCGCTCGACACCGAAAAATTTAACCAGCAAGCAGCGAAAGGAAAGGCGTTACTAAACCATGAACTTTGCCAGGCTGCTTAATCAAAGGCATCTGCTCTCCGCTTTACTAACCCTGACTCAAACTGCTCGATCTTAAGCACAGATGATTGGGATGCAGTTAAGGAAACGTTAAATGTAGTCTCACAGCGACTGCTTATCCCTCTAACGGGTACAAACGGCGAACATGCAACGAGGTTCAATTTAGGCATGAAGGATCGACGTAGAAAGGGGTTCAGCTAGTACGCCCTGGACTAAGCAGGAGCCCTATGGACTACTGCCCTCCGATTGGTCCATAGGGCTCTTGCTCAGTGATTGTGAGCTGAACCCGTATCTTTCGTTGGACTTCTGCCTGGAGCAGAAGCGCCGCCCCAAAAACTAGATTCTGCTGTTGTCTGGTTACAGCCACTGGCAGAAGGGTCACCCCTGAAACTATCTACAACAGGTTTTCTGAAACCCAATCCGAGCAGGAATTTTCAGCTCCTCTCATACTTTGTTTTGTCATGTTGACTCAATCCCATCGAACGCCTCAACTACAGCAGCCACAGCTTCAATCTCATGTTGTAGGTCTTCAATAGAAGGAAGCTTCGCCTTGAATTCTTCTGGTAGTGCAGCCGTAGTACGGTACGTCGAGACGCTGATCGGTTGGCTCATACCCCGTAGTGCATACTCGACAACAGCCTTTTTCTTGGAGCGGCAAAGGATGATCCCGATCGTCGGGTTATCAGTCGGGCGGCGTAACTTATCATCAATGACATTGACATAGAAGTTGATCTGTCCCGAATACTCAGGCTTAAAGTCAGTCGTTTTTAGCTCGATCACTACAAAGCAACTCAGGGCAAGGTGGTAAAAGAGTAAATCAACGAAAAACTCATCCCCCTCAACATCAAGACGATATTGACTGCCCACAAACGCAAAACCGACACCGAGTTCTAGCAGAAACTTCTGCATGTGTTCGAGCAAGGCACGCTCTAAATCACGTTCAAGAGCCTTTTCACGAAGCTCGAGAAACTCAAGGTTGTATTCTGACTTGAGCAAGCTTTGGGCGAGGTCAGACTGAGGAGCAGGAAGCACTTGTTGAAAGTTTGTTAGTGCGCCACCCTGACGTCTATACAGATCGGTATCAATTTGGTGGACTAAGACGTTTCGGCTCCACCCATTCTCGATCGTCTTTTGGATGTACCAAAGCCGCTGCTCTGGGACTTTCACCTTGTCTATGAGGACGCAGTTATGCTTCCAGGGAATTTGTCCAC
>JACMKO010000563.1 GCA_014380065.1 Leptolyngbya sp. ES-bin-22
AGCTGTGTGCGGTGCGGTGCTAAGAAGAGTCAAAGTCGTAATCTATTCACCACGAAAAAAGGAAGCGAATAGAGCCCTCTAACATCAGGTTCGTTCCCAGCGAAACGTGCGATCGGCTTCTTGAATCAGCACATCGTTGATGCTTGCTTCGCGTCGTTGCATGAGTCCGTTGGCGGCAAATTCCCATTGCTCGTTGCCGTAAGAGCGGTACCACTGCCCAGCCTCATCATGCCATTCGTATTCAAACCGCACCGAGATGCGATTGTCGGTGAAGCTCCACAGCTCTTTTTTGAGCCGATAATCCAGCTCTTTGTCCCACTTGCGGCGCAAAAAGAGCGCGATTTGCTCACGACCGCTCAAGAATTCCGATCGATTGCGCCATTGAGAATCGGGCGTGTAGGCAAGCGCCACGCGATCAGGGTCTCGCGTGTTCCAAGCGTCTTCTGCTGCCTGGACTTTCGCTTTGGCAGTCTCTAGAGTGAACGGTGGCAGAGGTGGTTTGGTTTCCATCGTTTATCCAATCAATGAGCCAGAAGACAGTGCGTTCAGCAGGGCAATACGCTGCTTATTCTACAGGATGTTGTCTATGTGGCATAGTGCTTGGTAGCGCCGATCGAACCCTACAGAACTTGTTGTGTCGGCTTCTTTAGCTGGCTGCATGGACGCAAACCGGAACACGCTTAAACGCTGGCGTACCCGATCGCGGCTCAATTTTCGCCTTGAACACCACATTTACCTCTGGGTAGAACATGACAGCGGCTCCTGGACGCACAGCGCCGTAGATGACCTCCACGTTTTCGAGCTTGCCTGCATCGCCCTGTACCGTGACGCGTTGGTGTGCCTTGAAGCCTGCCTGCTCCGCATCGACCCGATTCATCAAGATGCAGTTGCGGTGTGGCATTCCCCGGTAATGATCACCAATTTTATAAACAACTGTGTTGTGCTGCGAGTAGCTGCGTCCCGTCATAAGCGCCAGGACAATGCCCTGCGTTGAGTCTGGGATGCCAAACGCTTGGGGGGCGGGTAACGTCAGGTTGGGTAGTGGCGTGACGAACATGGAGGCTTTTCCCGATGGCGTGGCAAACGTCGGCTCGGTGAAGATGCGTCCACTGATCGTGAACTCTTCGTTTGTCTCGTCGATCGCGCCAATTTTTTCGTAGCCAGGGATGGTTTGGGCAATCAGTTGGCGGACGTACTTAGTGTCTTGAAGTCTTCGCCAATCAACCGGATCGTCTCCCAAGAGGCGATACGCCAGCGTTGTCAGAAATTCCACTTCCGAAATCAGGTCGGCATCTTTGAGATGCGTTTTGCCTTCATCGTTCAGGCGCACAAAGTTATTGCCTGATTCCACGGTTGTCTTGTGGGGATTCTCGAAGCGATTCAGCACGGGAATGACGATCGTGGTTTGCTTTGCCAAGCCGCTAAAATGTCCCAAATTCGGCTTTGTGGCGACGTAGATAACAGTTTCAACATTGCCGATCGCGCGTTTAGCCTGGGTAGAATCTGGATTTGCCGCATACAGATTGCCACCCAAACACAGCAATGTATCAACTTTGCCAGCGTCCGCCGCTTCAATCAGGTCGCGGGTGTGGTAGCCCTGTACTTTGCTGAGCGGTCGTCCCAGCAGCTTTTCCAGCGCTTCCTGAATTTCCTTTTTGAGCTTGACGGTTACACCCATTGAGCCAAAGCCCTGGACGTTGGAGTGTCCCCGGACAGGCATCGTGCCAGCGCCTTCTTTGCCAGCATTGCCCGTCAGCAACGCTGTGTTGGCAATGCTAAACACGTTGTCTACGCCATTTACGTGCTGCGTAATGCCCATCGCCCAACCGAAAACCACTCGTTCTGATGTGCCAATGATCGTGGCGGCGGCTTCGATCTCTCTTTTCGATACACCACAGGTTTCAGTAATGGTCTCCCAGGCGGTCGATCGCGCCTGTTCAACGATCGCTTCCCAGCCTTCGGTGTGCAAGCGCAGATAGTATTCTTTGATCAAACCCTGCTCAAGCAGCGACTTTTGGATGCCCACAAACAGCGCGACATCGCTACCAGGAATCGGTTGCAGGTAGAGGGATGAAATTTCTGTACCTTGCACCAAGCTGGTCGGAAAGGCAGGTGAGCCAAATTTGACCAGCCCAATTTCCATCATGGGATTGATCACAATGATCTTGGCACCACGATCGCGCAATTTGATAAGTTCGTTCATCAAGCGCGGATGGTTGTAAGCAGAGTTGGCACCTGCCAGCACAACACAGTCTGCTTTCTTCAGGTTTTCCAGACTCACCATTGAGGTGTTGGTGCCAAACATTTGCTTTAGCCCTGTCGTGGAGGGCGCATGACAAAGGTCGGAGCAATCTGCCAGGTTATTTGACCCCAGCGCGCGGATCATCAGTTGTAGCAAGTACGCCGCTTCGTTGGAGGAACGACCTGAACTGTAGGATGCTACGCGTTCAGGCGCTTTGCGAAACGCTGCCTCAGCGATCGCGTAAACCTCATCCCACGAAAGGCGCTCGTAATGTGACTTGCCCGCCCGTAAGATGACCGGGAAACTCCACCGTCCCAGGCGATCGGCTTCCATTGACGTGAGTTGTTGCAGTTCACTGATGCTGTGCTGCTCAAAAAACTGGGGCGCGATTGCGGGCTTTAGCTCCGACGAAATCGCCTCCACGCTTTTCATGCAGCGCTGGAGCTTCTCACCTTCCTCGTTGGTAAAGCCACCTTTCTGCCCACCCGTACCCCACGAGCAGGAAAGGCAGGCACTATTGTGCAGCAGCGTTTGCCAAAGCTTTGGTCCTTCGGGCGACAGGGTATGCTTTGCCCAGTACTCAATGACGGAAAGACCACCCCCGATCGCAGGCGTTTCATCATTCGTCTCATGGAACGGCGGTACGGGTTGAATGTTTTGGGACATCTCTGCATCCATCGGGCAAACCTTTGCTTCAAGCGGGGCAAGCGAACCTTAGAGTAAGAGCGTGGACTTCAAAGGAAGCAGCGCCTATAACCAATTGACTTAACGAGTCTATAGATTTAGCTTAAACAAACCATCGTTAAGTAGTCTGTAATTTAGAAATCAGCAGCACGTCAATCTACTTGTTCCACTGCGTCTCTAACAGCACATTACCCCAAACCGGCGGTTGCCCCAATGAACCGAGAGAGAGATTTCAAAATGAGGCGCGATCGTCTAGCGTCTGCACCGTGTATGAGTGCCCCAATGCTAGTCTGCGCCTGGACTCTGATAGTCTAGCGGTAGCTCCACTGTAAACGTGGTGTGCCCAGCGCCGCTGCTCACCGAAATTTTGCCTCCGATACAATCGACTAACCGACTGACTAACGCTAAGCCCAGCCCTGTGCCGCCGCGCTTCCAGGGATCAGCTTGGGGAATGCGGTAAAACTTTTCAAAAATGCGGGGCAGTTCGGCGGCTGGAATTTCAGCACCAGAGTTATCAACGACGAGTGCGATGTGCTGAGCGGTGCAATGCACGGCTACGTTGATTTCACCTTCAGGTGGCGTGTATTTACAGGCGTTGTTTACCAGCTCTGCAACAATGCGCTCAAGGCTGGGCTGATCGGAGACGAGGGTGGGCAACTGAGGCGATAACTCTACATTTAAAGTCTGCTGTTGGGTTTTGGCCCGCTCGGAAAAGGATTGAATGAGCGGTGGTAGCCAAGCGTTGAGGTCGATCGTTTCGGGATTGTACACCTGGGCACCTGCTTCTAATCGTTGCAGATCAAGCAAATCGTTGATCAAATCTGTTTCGCGGGTGCACTCGTTTTGCAGAATTTTGAGGTAACGAGCCAGAGCCTCTTCAGACCGGTTGACCTTGAGTAGCTCGATCGCCATTTTGATGTTAGTCATCGGCGATCGCAGCTCGTGCGACACCGTACTCAAGAAATCGTCTTTGAGCTGTGCGACGCGCTGAAGTTCCTGCACTTGCTGTTCTAGAGCCGCTTCCACCCGCTTTCGGGATGTAATATCCTCCAGCACAACTAAAAAACCATCTGGTTGCCGATTTTGATTAGCATGATGTGTCTGGTAGGCAAGTGGCTCTAGCTGCAATTCAAACCAGCGATCGCCCCGCTCAAAGGCTCTTGTAGCAATGGAGGCTTGCTGCTTAAGGGTCTGTAAGTCTGACTGCCATTGCTGTTCACTCAGCCACTCTGGTACAAGGTGCGTACTCAAATTGCTACCCACAGCAACCTTTAACAAGCTTGTAGCGGTCGGGTTACAAAACCACACCACACCATCCAAGTCAGAAGCCAGCAGCCCGATCGGTAAGTTTCGAGCGATCGCGGCTTGTGCTGACTGAGAACGACCGAACTGCTCCGCCAGTGCAGTCATTTGAGCAACGCTCTGTAGCAAATCCGCTTTACGGCAGCGATTGATAGGTTTATGCTCCAGCGGGTGTGGTAAGCGCCGAACCAAATCTTTCTCGTGCTGTTGCCAGAGTTGCTGCACTTGTGACTGTAAGAGATTTGCTAATCGTATGCGATCGGTTAAGCTAACAGCGATCGTGGTTGCGCTGCACAGCCCTAGCGGTAGAACAACGGGTGCCCAATAACCTCTGTCAAAGAGCAGCAGGCTCATCACTCCCCAGCCCCCACACAGCCCTAATAAGACCAGGAGCTGAAGTGATTCGCGGCGATCGCTCAGCAGCAAGCTCAACCCCGGACCTGCTAAACACAAAATTACCAGTGACCAGACCAGTGAAAACGGCTTCAGTGCGTTTTGCTGGAGCAGGTTGTGGATCACCACAGCATTGAGATACACCCCATTGACGGGCGATGTGCGGTCAAATGGGGTAACTAACGGATCAATGCCAGCAGCAGTAACTCCTACCAGCACAATCTTGTCTCGCAGCGCTTGCTCTGGCACTCTCCCCTGCACCACGTCGCTAAACGAGTATTGCTGTAAGGTTTGGGCGCGCCCTGCCCAGTTAATCCACAGCGGTTGCGCTGCTTTCGGCAAGGGGACAGGAGCGTGTACTAACGTGTAAGCTTCTACCGCTGCTAACCCCAGGGTTGGAACGCCATTGGCGTACAAGTCAACGTGACGCACCAACCCATCGCCATCGGACTGCATGAGGATGTGCCCAGTGTTGATCGCAGCGTTTTGTAGTGTCGGCACGGGCAGCAGGGGTAGCCCAGTGCTATCGCGCGCTTGCGCCAGTACGACTCGCCCCGATTGCGCGATCGCCTGAGCAAGTTTGGCATCCTCAGGACTCGGTTCAGACCAAAGCAGGTCGATCGCCACAACGCTTGGTGCAGTCGCTTCATTTTTTGACAAAATACGCAGTAATTTCACGTACTGCTCACGCGACCACGGAAACCGACCAATTTGGTTAATGCTGGCATCATCAATCGCAATGAGCACCAGGCGATCGTCCCATTTCTGCTCTCCACGTAGCTGAAACAAAAGGCTGTAAGCTATTTGCTCTAAAGGATATAGCGCCCCTAGCGAAAGCAGAGTAGCAAAAACGAGGGTCGTCAACCCACCCGGGAGCAACCGCCAACCATACTTACCGAAGCGCCAGTGCATACGTCTTTTGTCTTCCTAGCGGTGTCGTAACGACTACCTGAATCTTCAAGTAAG
>JACMKO010000564.1 GCA_014380065.1 Leptolyngbya sp. ES-bin-22
AGCGTCTTCGGTGCTTGCGTATCCGGCTCTAGAATGCTGACTACCGTGTTGCTGGTACCGAAGTCGATCGCGATTGCGGTCATGGAGAGGGGGGAGTAAGAAGGCAGAGGGCAGAGGGCAGAGGGCAGGAGGCGGAGGGCGCAGAGGAAGCAGAACTCAAAACTCAAAACTCAAAACTCAAAACTCAAAACTCATTTTTCATCCTTCATCCTTCATCCTTTCTCCCCACCCCTCCTGGCAGCGTCCGACTGACTTTTGCGGGGCTAAGGATACGATCGCCGTAATGGTAGCCAACAAAACGAATGTAAACGGTTTCGCCTTCAGCGATGTCGTCTACATCTGGTTGATGGAGTTGGGCGTTGAAGGGTACTTGCTCCCAGGCAGTGCCGATCGGGGTAATGTGCCAGGTTTGCAGCAGGTTGTCGAGTGGGGTGAAAAGCGCGGTCAGATTGCTGGCGGGCAAGTCGGGTTTGAGCTGCGCCATTTTGCGGGCAGTGGGGTAGTTAGTCAGTAGGGATTGCAGTTGGGCAAAACTGCTGTCCTGGAAGTCTGTGTGCAGTTGTGCTTTTTGCTGGTGCAGTTCAGTGCGTAAGCGCAGGCATTGCTGTTGCAGATCCGCGATCGTTTGGTCAGCAATGGCTAAATCAGTTGTGGGGACGGCGATCGCGCTTTGATGCAGGCGTTCTGAAGTGCCGTTGTTCGTGCTCACCAGGCTCAAGGTGAAACAAAGGTAGACCAGCGTTAACACGCAACTAAACAAGAGGAGTTCGGAACCATCTGTCATAGCCTTGACTCACCGTACTCTGAACGTCACTCTTTCTGTTGTAGCAACTGAGTTACGTCGGTGGTTAAGTTCTCTTCGCCTTCGTCGTGTTCAGGCAGGAGTGTTCGCGACTCTACAGTGCCAAGGGCTTGCTCGATCGCGGCGGTAGTGTCTACACAACTTGCTCCAGAAGCGTTAAGTACGGTTTCAACCACTTTGCCGTCTTTGCCAATGCGGTACTCAATCTTTTGATATGCAGCCATGACACCATCCGTAAGCGATACAGTCAACGCTACTACTCGCGTTCTTCCATCATTCTGAGCTACCCCTCATACCAATTTAAAGCATAACGGCTACAGATCCAATCGCTGGGTAGGGGCAAGGCATTGCCTTGCCCTTACAAGATGTGTCGTCTTTTCAATTCAAATTGGTATTACAGGATGGCAACGACGCGAGGACATCGTTCAAGCACATTTATTTGAGGTACGCTCATTCAACCGCTCAAAGAAAAATAACCCAAACGGGTACCATCAGTTTTTTGTCTCGACGCTTAAGCTGTTTCCGTAGTCAAGCTAAGACTTCTTTTTGAGAGGAAAAATTATGTCGTCAAAACATGGTTTTAGTGTTCGCAATGGAGACAATACGCCCCAGGGTGCCTTTGCGCAAACGGGTAAATTCGGCAGGATGTTTGCAGAGCTTCCAGCCTTTACGCCGTCGATCGACAGCCTGACAGCGCTAGGCAACGCGATGACGGATGACAGAACTGACCCGATCGAGCCAAAAAGAGACCATCCCGACGGAGACAATCCACACGTTCCAGCGGGGCTTACCTACTTCGGACAGTTTATCGACCACGATCTTACCTTCGATCCAACCTCGCTAAAAGAGAAGCGGGTTGATCCTCAGGCAGTGGTTAACTTCCGCACACCCGCGCTCGATTTAGACAGTCTCTACGGTGCTGGTCCTGATGATCAACCTTATTTATTTGAACTGAGCGTTAAAGGTAAGCCAGGTGATAAAGATAAGTTTTTCCTTGGCACCAATACGCCTAGTGGCACTGGCAAACCGAAGCCCACACCTGACGATCCCAATGCAAGAGAGAGCATTGTCCTCAAGCGGAATGATCACGATTTGCCTCGCGCTGCCAGCAGTGTTGCGTTGTTGGGCGATCCTCGCAATGATGAAAACCTACTTGTGGCGCAGACGCATCTTGCGTTTCTCAAATTCCACAACAAGATTGTTGATGGGCTGAAAAAACCGCCTGGAGCCCCTGGAGCAATTCCACGGCAAGCCGCGATCGGCAAAACAGTCTTTGAAGAAGCCAGACAGTTGGTGATTTGGCACTACCAATGGATTGTGGTGTATGACTTTCTCGATCGCATTCTTGACCCTAAACAGATCAACAAAGTACTGAACGAAGGGCGATCGTTTTATAAGTTCGACACCTTTCCGTTTATCCCGGTTGAGTTCTCAACGGCTGCTTACCGTCTCGGTCACAGCATGATCCGCAGCACCTACGACTACAACCGCGTCTTCACCTTTAAAGACCGGACGGATGATAGTCGGCTGACCGAAGCAACGCTGGAACTGCTGTTTACGTTCACAGCTAAATCTGGTGATGGCGACCTCGTGTTTCCTGGCTTGAATGCAACGTTGCCGAGCAACTGGATTATTGACTGGAGACGCTTTTTCGAGATTGATCCGGCGGTCAAAGTGAATCTTGCACGCAAATTCGATCCATTCCTGGTGAATCCGCTAAAGAATATCCCCAACCTCCCGGATGCACCCGCGTCCCTTGCGGTCAGAAACCTACTGCGGGGTCGTAGTTTGGGGCTGCCTTCCGGGCAAAGTGTGGCAAGGTTCATGAACCTGAAACCTTTGAGTTCCAGTGACTTCACGTCCATTCCGGGTCCTGATGTTGACGTGGTGGTTCGGCATGGCTTTGATAAGGAAACGCCGCTCTGGTACTACATTTTGAAAGAGGCGCAAGTGCAGCAGCAGGGCTTACGCCTGGGTGAAGTGGGCAGCCGCATTGTGGCGGAGGTGTTTTTGGGTCTGTTTGAGGGCGATAGCAATTCATTCTTTGTGCGTAATCGCCACTGGAAGCCAACACTGCCCGCTAAAGTGCCGGGAACGTTTACCTTTGCCGACCTACTGCGGTTTGTGGGAGACATTAGCCCGATCGATGGGCTGGAAGCGGCAGATTAAGCAGCGCGAGTGCGGTTGAGTAATTAACCTACACGAAACGGACTAGAACAACCTCTAGTCCGTTTCGTGTGAGGACTATTCTCTTAAGTAATGTTGGGTTTCCTGTCATCAACCCAACCTGCAAGGCATGAGAGGTTCTCCAACGAGTAAAGGCTGCGGGATGGGTCATGTTGGCGGCGATCGACATTTAGGCGATCGACCAGCTTAGAATTTCCGCTGCTGGAGTTTATTGCAGGGCTGCGCTAGTTGGGGGACTAGACCGCCGAGGTTTTCAAAACCTCGGCGGTCTGAAACCCTCGGCAGAAGGCATCGCGACATTGGCGTTTGTAGCAGTGCTGGGCTATAACTGAGCTAAATTTCTCTGAAGGCTCATGAAAAAAGTAACCCTCTTTCTGGCGTCGTCTTCGGAGCTGAAAGACGATCGCGAGCAGTTCGAGCTTTTCATTTATCGCAAGTGCAAAGCCTGGTTTGACCAGGGCATCTTTCTGCATCTTGATATTTGGGAAGACTTTCTCGATGCGATGTCGGCGGGGGGCTTGCAGAGCGAGTATAACAAGACCCTCAAAACCTGCGACATCTTTGTGCTGCTGGCATTCAACAAAGTGGGCAAGTACACCGCTGAAGAGTTTAGCCACGCCTTTGGGCAGTTTGCCGCCACGCAGAAGCCATTTATTTTTACCTACTTTAAGACACCGACTACGACCCAAAACCGGGATGACCTTCAGAGCCTGTGGGTGTTTGAAG
>JACMKO010000565.1 GCA_014380065.1 Leptolyngbya sp. ES-bin-22
TCCCAGCAACACCGTCTATGGTATGGGTGACTCTGATCCAGAAGCGACCTATGGCTATGTGATCAAAGCCTTGAACCCATTCGGCTTGGCGTACATTCACCTGATGGAACCGAATGAAGGCGATTTACAAAAACCCGTATTGAATCCTGTGACATCTCGTTTTCGTCCGCTGTATCAAGGCACAATCATTACCAATGGTGGCTACGATCGCGCCAAGGGAGATGCAGCGTTGATGCAGGGAGACGCTGATTTAGTTTCTTTTGGCAAATTGTTTATTGCGAATCCCGATCTACCCAGTCGGTTGGAACATAACACCCCACTGAATGAAGCCGATCCCAAGACGTTCTACGGACAAGGTAAAGAAGGAGCAGAGAAGGGATATACCGACTATGCGTTTGCTTAAAAGTACTTTCAATCGGTATGATAACAGCGGTTTGTTAGCAGCGTCAGGAGGATTAAAGAATGCTGAAGCAAAAGATTGGGCGGATTTTACTATCAGTGGTGTTAGTAAGTACTTCAGTAGTTTCGGTTGCAGTTGACTGGAATGCTAGCCACATTTTTAGTCCTGAGTGGGTACCTCATGCAAGATTTCATGATGTTGCGATGCTGCATTTATTGTGTGGTGTCAGCATCATAGGGCTGTGGTTACTGTGGCGGCGATCGCCCGAACCTGAGATCGGTGCTAGAGTCGCGGCATTAATTCCAATTATTTTCTGGAGCGCTTTTTTTTACACCACGCTCCTTGTTCCTGGAACATCCTTAAATGCCAGTACTAAAGAAGCACCCCCTCAGATTCTTGGCATTTCTATCTATCCTAACGTTGTTATTGCTCTAATTAGCGTCATCTTGGCTGCTTTAGGCTACTGGCTCTACTGCTCTGGTATGTCCCCTCGAAGGAATCGCGAGGTTCTATGAGCAATCGCAACATTCTGTCGCACCCAGTCGGATTGATGATGATTGTTGTGATCGTGGTAGTGTTCACTGCGAAGCCAGCGATCGCCCACCTCGGACATGGTGCCCTCATTCAAAGTCTTGCCACTCGTACTCTTACACCTGGTTTATCTATCTTTGGATTTGGGATTGCTTTTTTAGCGGGGGCCAGTCATGCGCTATCCCCCGGACATGGTAAAACAATGGTGGCTGCCTATCTGATTGGCTCTCAGGGAACGCCCCGACAAGCGATTCTACTCGGTCTAATCACAACGATTACGCATACCTTTGGCGTATTTATGCTGGGGCTGCTGACGCTGTTTGCATCACAGTATGTCTTACCAGAGCAGTTATATCCGGTTCTTAGTTTGATTAGCGGCATGACGGTTTGTGGGGTTGGGTTCTGGTTACTGGATACAGGTCTGCATACTCAACATTCACACCATCATCATTCTCATTCTCATTCATCAGAACCCCCAACAAAGCGATCGCTGATTGCGCTAGGCGTTGCTGGGGGCATCGTTCCCTGTCCTTCTGCCCTAGTTTTATTGCTAAGTGCGATCGCGCTGCATCAAGCTGCTTATGGCATGCTCCTCGTGAGTTTATTCAGCCTGGGATTGGCATCTGTATTGATTGCAATCGGGTTGACGGTTGTCCACACTCATCAATGGCTCAGTACCAAGCAGTTGTTCCGTCACTCGACGATCAGCAAACGGCTTCAACGCTCTTTGCCAGTGGGTAGCGCCATTGCCGTTATCGCGATCGGTGCTGTGCTAACAGCCTGTGCAGTCAATTAACACAGATGAAAACTGTAAGTTAATGCCTAAACTGAAGGGTTTTTGTGGGTAATGTCCATCCGACTAGAAATGTACTCGACCTTTCGACCTCTCAGCTCGACGTTTCCAGTTCCAGACTCGAAATTTCGAGTTCAGAACAAGATCAGTTAGGCTCCAGGCTCGGAATTTCACCTTCAAAGCCTGAACCGTCGAGTTCAATGCTCCAAGTTTGCGGTTCAATCCTCGAAACGCCAGGTTTCAAACTCGACCGTTCGAGTTCTGAGCTTCAATGATTTGTCAACCATTTAGTCATTTTTAATGAGAAAACCGATTCATGGGTAATTTAACTGGAAAAGTAGCGATCGTCACCGGATCATCGCGCGGGATTGGACAAGCACTGGCGGAACGATTGGGACGCGATGGCGCAAAAGTAGTTGGGTTCTTTTCTGCTTTTGGTGATCTTACGTCAAGATCGAGAGGTACCCATTTCTAATGCTTAAGCGGTCGTGGATTTCCTTCATCATCTGTTACTAGACCAGGCATCGCTCCGGCTTGAAAACTGGTTCTTTGATACGAACCATCAACAACTGACCCTCACGGTTTCCAGCGTTCAACTTCACCTTTGATGGTCTTTTTGCTGTGACCGTTGCGCCGATTGCGCTCGACTACACCAGTGGTGGACGATTGCTGGCGCTGCTCCTCAATATGGGTAGTCATCTCAGCTTCGAGGCACCGTTCCACCAGCACTTTAGTCAACTGTTTGAGAATGCCGCCTTCGCCCAGCAAATCCTCCGGGTTTTCGTAGAGCCGTCGTAAGCCTAACCAGTCTTGGGCAATGCCTGCTAAACAATCAAACACCTCCACGGTTCGTTGCGTGACCCGATGATGCCCCTGTTCAGACTGATGATAGACACTCACTGGCTAACAATCTTGACTAATCGCACAGACTCGCTGATGCAATGACTTTTGATTCGCTTTGACTGTAATGACGTAATCGTTGCCCTGCTCGATAATCGTCTTCACCGTTTTTTTGGCAGTGGGCTGCATCCATCGTGTAGGTCACTGCCCGCAACTCCAACGCAGCAATCAACCCTTCTACCACAGCAATTTCACTGCCTTGGTTGCTCCGGTATGGCTCGAGTGCGACGACGATGCCTTGAGATTGACTAAAAACGGCAACCAGATTGACAAATTGCTGATGCGCTTCACAGGGAGCGGTGATGCTGCCGTTGAGACCTTTGCCATCAAGGGCAAACCAACGGGATTCGTCCTTGTCGATGTAGGGCTTTGCCCAGTTGACAAACACCAGCGCCAGTTGGGCAAAGTCCACACCCATGAGCGCCCGCCGCAGGGTGCTATCGGATGGCAAGCGTTTGCAAGCTAGCTGTAAATGATTTGCCAGCGCTTGATAGTGCCGTTGAGCGAACTCTTCCAGTGCCTGATAACTGGTGCAGCCATTGAGCGTGCCGAGAACGACCAACAACAGCATCACCCAGAGTTAATAGCGTTGTCCACGTTTGGCACGGAAGTCTTCGACCTGCTGAAGGGCTTCAATTAACGAGATGGACATTGTACAGTTTGGCTGACAGGATACTTTCTAACTTACATTTTCTACTGTTACATTGAATTAACCCTGCCCTTTGGGGGGCTAACAGATGATAAGCCTCCGGCTTTGCCCTGACTATTACCCACAAAGTTGAGGGAAGAGGTGAGAGCCAAGGCGAGTCGCATTTTGTAGCACACACCATCCTCTCCAGATCACGGTTGGTCCAGGATCGCCATCCCCTTTGCGAGCTAGAAAGCCACCCAGCTTTGCAATCGCAATGACGGCTTGAGACACGCAAAAGTCAGAGGACTGAGCAGGATTGGGCTGATTTGACAGCAGCAGCAGCGTCCGCATCTCAACTTCAGTCAAGATTGTCCGGGCTGAAGCCGTGGGAGCAGTTCTCTGCATCCAGGTCACCCAGAAAAGCCGCCATGCCACAACGCTCATCAAGGTGATGTAGCGATGCAAGCGCTCCGCTGCTTGCAAGCGACACTGCTCGACGGTGCAACCGTGCTGGAGAATTTTGTGAAAAACCTCAATCTGCCAGCGACAACAGTACCAGCCCACTTTTTCCAATGCCTGCTCGAATGAGGTGACAGAAATATTGGTCAAGAGCATCCATTCGATCTGCTGTTCGGGGTTCGTGTCCTCTACCTCCGTCACATAGACCGCATGCAACTTGACCGATGGCAACGGATAAAATAACGACTGTTTCGGGCGTTGTGTGGGACTCAGAGTGACCACCCCGAAGCGCACTGCAAGTGTCGCAGTCCGTTCTGGTTTTGAGTCACGCGGTGGCACCGTAATTTGATAGCATCCCGCCACAGGTTGTGCTTGCAGTTGCTCCCATAAGCGAGGGTATTCGCTGTCTTTGAGATGCCGATTCCAGGAAGCTCGAATCACAAATTCTGCTTGGCACCGTTGAGCCGCAACAAAGAACTCGTAGATATCACACTCTCTGTCACAGAGTGTAATCACTCTTGTGTTCTCAGGTTTGATTCTTTGAACAGATTCAACTCCTTGAATCCAACGATAACTTTCCTTATGCTCGATGGATGTATTTTTGCGTTCCCGCTCACTCTGCTGATTGTACCCAGTTCTTGCCCAGCCAGTTTGATTCAATAACCCCAAGGGCAAGCCTTGAGGCGTGACCGCCAGAATGTTGTGAGTCACTAAGCCAAGGCTTGCGGAGCGCCTATCGCCGATGGGACCTAGTCCTTGCGTTTGTTTATGACTTGAAAAGTTCAAATACGAGGTATCTTGAACCGCAAGAATGACAGGCTCCTGTTGCATCCGCTCCAAGGTTCGCGCTTGATGAGGACTCAGAATGTGTTCACTCGTGACCTTGTCATTTTGAAAGAAGCGATACGCTGCCTTGGTCGCTGCCCAGTCTTCACTCGCTTGATTGATCGGCGCTTCCGGTGCTGCTGCTAAGTCCTCTGCCAGTTTCTTTAGCCTTGTGTTCAACCGCTTGTCCCCCAGATTGACATGCTCAAATTCCCACTCACTCCAGGTTGGCTCTTGGTGAATCTCGCTGATAGTCATGCACGCTCAAATCCAAAGATCAAACTTAGCGTGCCTGCTCACCTTCATGTCTTGTTAGCGCCTAGTGAAAGCTGAACTTGTGGGTAATAGTCAGGGCTTTGCCGGAGGTGATTTAACTCAGCAATTTTCTTTTGCGCGGCTTCAAATTGCTGCTGTAATTCCTGTTTCTGACTGTCGGATTCAGTCGTCTCTAGTTTTCCTTGAACGGTATCAGCTTGAGACTGAAACCTTTCCTCTTCTCTCGTTCTAGGCTTTTATCCGGTGCTAAGGTGCAGGTATTTAATCACATAGGAGAACACCAATGAATGACTCAATTAGAACCTACAATTCGATGTCCGAACTTAATGCCTTAATAGGCAACAGGATAGAGCAAAATGTTGATTTTACGATCCATCGGCTTGAGGAGCTTTTCAAAGAGACCCCGATCAAATCTCCACTCTTTCGAACAAACTACTATACAGTTTTGATCATTCGCAAAGGGCGAGGTCGTTACATCATCGATGATCAATCTTATCTCATTTAGGAGAGCATGATTTATTTTACTAATCCGGGCCATGTGAAGGGATTCGAGATTGATGAACTATTGCATGGGTATATGATTACCTTCTCAGAATCGTTTCTCAAGCAATATGTGCATGAGAAGATTCTGGATGAGTTTCCATTCCTGATTGCTGAAGTTGTACCTCCAAACTATCCCAATCTCGAAATCTTTCAAATCTTTGATGGCTTAGGCGGTCAGCTTTTGCAAGAGTATCAATTGAATTCTGCCTATAAGTTCAAAGTGATTGGTAGTTTAACTGTGGTGTTGCTGCTCAAGATTAAAGAACGGTTTTGGAAAACTTATAATCCATTGACCGAAGCTCCAACTCATTCGGCGATCGTACTCACGTTCAAGCGCAATCTTGAAGCACACTTTCGCGATCTGCTCGCAGGCAGGTGCGATCGCCTTTTCCAAGTGCAGGACTATACCCAAGCACAGCATTTACATCCCAGCTATTTCAGTACCGTGATCAAACGTAAAACAGGTAAATCAGTAAACAGTTGGATTGCTGAGAAGACAATCGCTGAGGCTAAGGCATTGTTGGCGCGATCGCCGGAATCGGTACAGGAAATTGCTTTTCGCTTGGGATTTAAGGACGCAGCCCACTTCTCCCGATTCTTCAAAACACACACTAAACTGTCCCCTTTCAGCTTTCGACAAAGCTTACAAAGCTAAGCTTTGGTTGTTTCAGTCAGCGCCATTGGGCTTTTCCACGCTGAAAATGGACAAGTCTATCTAGAAAATATGCATGTTCTTCTAGAAAATGTGCACGTCCTTTGTCGGTTGAGTCTGGCTTAATTAGAAACTTAGACCACAGTTAAAGCTAACCCTAGGTGGGCACTAGTATATTCACGAGCTTGCAAGCCGTGATCTGCGTAAAGAAGGTGTATCGCCTTCGCTTCACCGCTGAGGGAGGACAGGAGAAAGACCGAGGAAAATCATGAGCCACATCTCTACGACATCACCGGTGGACGCTGCCTGTTCCCATGTTTCACTACCCACAGGGTTCTCTGAGGCAACGATCGAAGTCAACGGCGTGACTATCTACTACGTCAAAGGCGGGACGGGTGAGCCGTTGGTACTTGTGCATGGCTGGCCGCAGACGTGGTACGAGTGGCGGCTCGTCATGCCGCAGCTTGCCGATCGGTACACGGTTATCGCCCCCGATTTGCGCGGCGCGGGCGGCTCGTCTAAGCCGCCGCCTTCGGCGGGGTACGATGCGCGGACGATGGCCGAGGACATCCGCCGACTGGTGCAAGAGCTAGGCTTCAGTCGCATTCGCCTAGTGGGTCACGACATCGGACTGCTCGTTGCCTATGCCTACGCGGCGACCCACCCAGCAGAGGTGGAGCGGCTGGTCATTCTCGACGGGCTTCTCGTGGGCATCGAACCGATGTGGAGCGAGTTCCTGAAGGACTCGCGCTCCTGGGTCTTTGGCTTACCTCAAGTTCGCGAGTTGCCTGAGCAGCTCACCGTCGGTCGAGAGCGCCTGTATCTCACGCACTTTCTCACCAGCGTCGCCTACAAAGCAGATGCCCTTCCCGCAGCAGCGAGCGACGAATACGTGCGGGCGTACTCCCAACCGGGGGCTATGAGCGCCGGCTTCGAATGGTTCCGGGCTTTCCCGACCGACATTAAGCAGAATCTCGAAAGCGCCCGGACGAAGCTGCCCATGCCGGTGCTCGCTCACCGCGATGAAACGACGCGACGCCGCCGACAGGTCGCGTGCCGGCGGCCCGGGCTACGCCGCCGCGCTACTGCTTTCTCAGCGCGCCTGGCTCGCTTTCCGGGATCGCCAGTGCGTCTTCGAAGGGTTGGTGCCTGCGGTCGTCTCCATACAGCCGACGGTCGTGGCGATGTGCAGGGCCCGGATGACGACCGAACGCATCCGGCAGCTGAGCACGCAGAATATTATCGGATCGTCGCGTAAAGGATGAACTCGGGCGTCGAGCCGACCTCGATACGGCGGGACACCTTGCCCGTGCTTAGATCGACGACGGAAACGCTACCCGCGCCCAGATTGGCGACGAACGCGGTTCGACCGTCTGGTGCTATCGTGACGCCCTGGGGTCCATTCTCGACCGGGATAGCCTGCCGCGGTTCCAA
>JACMKO010000566.1 GCA_014380065.1 Leptolyngbya sp. ES-bin-22
CTTATGTATACAAATTCCTTGTACGTGTATATGTATATGGCGATCCCCGTTATGTTGCGTACAGGTATAGACGATGCGGTGAGGCTTGAACCCCTTTCTAGCATCAGTTTTAGGGGTTAACGTTTTCGGGCGTTGACTAAATGATCGTATACACATAAGAAGATTGTCTAAAGAAACACGTATATATACAAATATCGCATACTTGAACGCTGAGAATGCTCTCCGTATACATATGATATAAGGTATTTGTATCAATCAGAGAAGTGTGATGGAAAAGCGATAAAAACTTAGAACGTTTACTGATAGGGCTTTGCAAGGTTTTAGCATGTATACGCTTATGCTGTCTTACATGCGTATATAACCTGCCTTTAGATGCTTATACATGTATATTGATGTATAGGGATGGAGTTTAAACCAGTACGACTCCTTTGGCAGCGTTTGCGCAGCTTTCGTTCATTCAGTACGTTAGGAAGCAACCATGAGCAATCGAATTCAGCAAAGCAAAAACCAAGGCATTGAGACGTTCGCGGGCGCACCAGCGCTCATCCTGATCAAGACGCTGGGGTTTCCCATCATGCGTCACATCAGCGTCGTGAAGGCGGAAACAAGAGCCAACCGATACGATCGCCAAACGCTGGTGCTGGTCTAGGTCGAGAAGGAGAAACGGCGACGCACAAGCACTCACTTTACAGAGAACCCAGTCGCGATCGCAAAGGGCTGGCAACCCGTTAACGCATCCTTTAACGCTGATGTTGAAGGCGATTGGACAACTTTCGAGTCAACAGCCTTTCAAGCCATGCTCGACCAACTCACCGATGTCATTTACTGTCGGTTAACACGCTCTTTGGGTTCATACTCACTTTGGGTTCATACTCACTTTGGGTGAAAAGGGACATGAGCGCTCAGGCACATCAGATGAATCTTGGGTTTCAAGCTACCGGCATCACCAAAAGAGCGTAAGAGCCCATTTACCGCGAGACGCGACACTTGACGAAGAAAGCTGGACTTTTCGGTATGAATTATTCATACTTATAGATATCTCTTTGATAGCGGGCTTTCTGACATGCAGAATGTTGAAAAAATGACGATTGCTTTATCGCCAGAGATGGTTTCGATGGTGAAAGAGGCTGTTGAATCAGGCGACTATGTTTCATCCAGTGAGGTCGTCAGAGATGCCTTACGACTTTGGAAGTCGTATCAGGCATCGCGGCTCCAGGAAATCGAAGCGTTAAAAGCCTTATGGCAGCAAGGCGTAGAAAGTGGTTCTGGGCGCTTCTCCAGCATGGATCAGATTAAGGCTGAGGCTCGGCGATTAGCTGCTGCTGAAGATTAAGCATGGCTGTTGTTGCTCGGACCCTCCAGGCGGAGGCGGATCTTATCCAAATTTGGCTTTACATTGCCGGGGATAATCCAGAAGCTGCGGATGCCTTGCTTGATCGGATCGATCAGCAATTTGAGCTTCTGGCGGCTAACCCCTCTATGGGGCGGTCTCGCCCTGAGATTGCACCGGAGGCGCGTTCCTGGACTGTCGGCAACTATCTTATTCTTTATCGCGCAGTTGCTGATGGTGTTGAGATCGTGCGGGTTACACAAGGATCAAGAGATCTGCCAAACCTGCCATTCCTGTAATTAGGATCGCATTAGTCGATCGGCATTACAGGCAAAGGTCTTGCCCGTGCGAGAGACCCAATGACACGGCAGGCTTGCCGACAGTGCCGCTTATCGTCTAACCAGGCATGAAACTGACGCCATAAAGCGCGGGAATCGACATGTATACACTCACGTTGTCTGCTTGTGTATACAAGGCTTGTTTTGTACGTTTATACTGATGTATAAGGTGGGGTTTGAACCAGTACGAATCCTATATGAGCATTCAGCAAGACCAAAATAACGGCATTGAGGCGTTCACAGGCGCAGCAACCCTCATCCTCATCAATACGATGGGTTTTCCCATCATGCGCCATGTCCGCGTCGTGAAAGCGGCAACAAGAGCCAACCAAGACGATCGCCAAACGCTTGTGTTGGTCTATGTGGAGAAGGGGAAATGGCGACGCACGGTGTCGCGTCTCTCGATCAATGACGGGAATCTCGCGCTGGGTGTCGTGGACAAAAAGGAGCCCAAAAGCTTACAGCAAGAGGATTAGAAACCCATACAGCAACTTTTAGAAAAATCTCACGATGCGTGACCAAAATTTTTCTGTAAAAATCCCACACTCTTTGTCGCCTAAAGCTGCAACAGATTGCTCCAACAGCGTTTCACCAATAGGATGTGCTCAAAATCGATCATGAGACGACATTTATCGTGAAACTGCCTGTAAAAATGTCCTTCGCTCAAAATCTCGGTGTGATGAACATTTCAGCACTTAAACGACACGAAGCGCAAGATCAACGACAAAAAGCGCGGGACGCGACAAAAGCGGTAGAAGCTTACAACGGTTGCTGGCAAAGCTTTGTAAGGTTTTAGCATGTATACGCTTATACTGTTTATAAACGTATATAGAACCTGTCTTTAGATGTTCATACATGTATAACAGTCTCTTCGTCGGGTGGTAATGCACGACCTGCCCAATTGAAAGAGCAACCGTTGGGTTTAATATTGCCGATCGCGGTCGGCATATTTTTGTAGACCCAGGCATAGAAGTCCGCGATGGTGATTTTGGCTGGCACTCTCACCGTCACTTGCCTTGAGGTGCCTTTTGCCGTCGTTTCCCTTATAGAACCCATTTGAGATCTCAGGAAGGGGCTGCAAGCCGCTTCAGCATGAGCCTGACAAAGCAGAGATTGAGCTTGGTCGTGGCATGAGCTAAGGTGCGCTCAAAGTTCTTCACTAGACTTTTGCAACGCTCCATCCAAGCATTTGATCGTGCAATCACCCACCGAGCGATCGCTGGCACAAAGCCCGCTTGCCCTTTGGCTGCCTTCGCTTGTTTCGAGGGTTTTGTGGAAAGCTCAAAGCTGATTTTCGTCATGATCTCGGGCTAAACTTGCTCCAACGCCTGGGTCAAAACGTCAATGTGATACCCGTGGTCTAAGAGGATGGTCGTCTTAGGAAGATCAACGGGTTTTGACCTGAAAGAGTCAAGGTTGAGCGTTCACATTTCAATCAAGCCTGCATCGTCGGCAACATTGGCTTTGGTGCAGTGCGTGAAGAAGGGAAACCCAAGCGGATCAACAGCTAGGTGCCTTTTAATCCCATTGGTCGCTTTGTAAAAACAGAACCCCTTTGCATCGACACTCGCCTTGCAAGTGTGCTTCACAGCTTGGGAATCAATGATGCTTAACGTCGTCCACAGGGGCTTTTTTGGGACCTGTTCCCGTACTTTTTCATGCAAGGTACACATCAGCTGCTCAATCGCGCCTGCTTCCCGCCACTGTTTGTAGTGCCAATAGACCGTGGCATAAGGAGGAAAGTCTTTGGGCAAGTCCTCCCAATGGCAGCCATGCTTCAGTTGATCAAGGATGCCATCAATGAGCTCCCGCTTGGTCCAATGACAGGGTCGGGTCCGTTTCTTTAGCGGTAAGATCCGAGGCAACAGCGGTTCAAGCATTGCCCATTCAGCATCAGTGAGACTGCTGGAATATGCCATAGCGACTAGATTAGAGGGTTGTAATGGCCTTCATTCACCATTATAAAAGATGTCAAATGGGTTCTATAGGGGAGCGCGGTCAAAGAGCGTGGGATTTAAACTCCTCAATCTGCGGTCACTGATCGCGGAACGCGACAACACACGACAAAAAGCGCGGGACGACACAGCTAAAGTTTGGCGACACGGAGCGCGGGACGCGCAAAATTGCCATACTACAACGTTCAAAGCCAGAGGCAGTAAGCATTTTGGCTGCTCCAGACCAGATTCCAGCCACAAATCACAAAACTTAAGCGAGGAAGGGCTTTGAGGCACTTGTGTCAGGCAGGTGTGGGATTTCCTGACTAGGTGTAAGCATCAGTCAACCATCCCTGTAACTACTGGAATGGGCAATAATTTCATCCAGCCCCACTCTGGATCGCAGTTACGGCCGCACTTCGGCATGGGAGATGTCCCACGGGCGCAAGCCCTGATGCCAACTTGCCTGCTTCTCCAACGTCCGCACGGTGCAAGCCACAGCCTAGCCGGGGTTAAAGCTGGGCTTCCAGGCTGAAGCTTTAACCCGTCAACTCCAAAACACTGCTTAAATCTCGACCACTCCAGCCTCAACAAGCCGTTGTTCTGGAGGATACAAGCGATCATCGTCGTTCTCCAAATGACAAATTTCGGGGTCACTGCTCAAGGCTCGAAGTGAATCATAGAGACGGTGGGCAGTTTGAGCCTCTATGGGGAGATCCCATGACACCAGGTAGAACTCAGACCAGAAGTTAAGCGGGGTCGTTTTGAGTAAGTCTCCAGCAACCGCTAACCGCGTCGCTCCATACTCTGTCCGTAGCAGTGCAGCAGCCCGATGCGCCAAGGCCCACCACTCTGCTTTGCGTTGTGCGTCATGCTGGATCTGGGTGCGCGTGTCGATCAGGGCTTCCACCCACTGCTGCGGATGAAATAAACGCACTACGTCCACCAGTCCCAGCGTCATCAGTAACATCCCAATCAGTCCGCGTATGCCAGCTTTGCCACCGATCCAGGGCTTGCCATCCACCATTTCAAACTTGGATTCAGGCACCCAGTACAGGTAATCGGCAAAGGCGATCGCTTCTGGCGCTAGTCCGATCGAGAATTGGGTGGGCAGGTGATGCCAGTCGATGCCGTCTTTCTCTGAACAGGGGCGGGGCAGGGAGTCAAGCTCCGGGCTGACTTCAAACAAGTCCCAGTTGCCCCGATAGCCATTGTCTTGCTTGACCCACAGGCGATCGGGGAGGAAGGTCAGTCCTGGGATACTGGAAACGGCATAGCGTCCGTGGGCATCGGCAAACCTGGTTTCGTAGGTGCCGTTGACCCAGCACTGAAACTCGATGGTTTCGCGTTCACTATCGACTGTCCACAGTTCTGGGACTCCTGCTGCCTGGTAGCGCGATCGCTTGACTTGCAGGTCATGGGCTTCGCAGCCAGGGGTGATGCACTCGACAACCACTTCGGCGGCTCCGTCGAGGTAGTAGTTGTCGAGCTGATTTCTCCCTGTGCTGCGATAGAACATGACATCGGGCATCAGGGCATCGTTCCCCAACCGATTCACGAAGGAGCCACCGATCACGCTGCCTAAGCGCTGGTGCTGATGGCTGAGTTGAAAGAAGGCCATGTGCAGTCCTTCTCGCACTTCTGAGCGTTTCCAGTGCCAGTGGGATTGAAAGGTCGGGGCTTCGGGCGTCAAGGCAAGGGTATTGGCCCAAGTGCGCTGCTGGGCGAAGTCGCTGGCGTCTCGATCAGCGATGGGTGGGGCAGCAAAGGCGGCAGAGAGGGCTTGCCACCACAAAGTTTCAGGGGCAAGGGTGATCGCGGCTTCGAGTCCCCAGCCTCGCAAAAGCTGTTGCAGCAGGAGGCGGCTATGGGTCAAGCTCTTGCTGACAACCAGTTTGCCGTCGATCAGTTCGAGCTTGGCGCGGGGTTCCCACTGGCGGTATTCCTCAAAGAGTGCAGCAGCCATTGTTCTGCCCTGAAAAGATGCAGTGATTATAGTACATTTGCTCTGAACAGGGAATGGTGTCGGGATCTATAGTCTCGCCTGCCGTTGATGTCGAGTAACACATTAACTGGGCTCTGACGCTCTTTTGGTGAAAAGGGGCGTGAGCGCCCAGGCGCAGCAGATAAAGCTTGGGTCTCAGGCTGTGCAAACACCGGCTTCGCCAAAAGTGCGTAAGAGACCAAAGAGCGTGTTAACCGACATTTCCTAAAAATGGCGATCGCAGCGCTCTTCACGTGATCGCCCTCACGAGTCAGTCGTTAGCTCACCGCAAACTCGGTAAACTGCCGTTTGAAGGGTGACTGAAAGCCCAACACAATATCCTGTTTAGCAACGCCGAGGGCGACCAGTTCATCGGCAAGCTTAAATTCTGTGCCGTTGTGCTGAATCCAGATTTTGCCATCCTGAATGTCGAAGTGTAAGACGCAACCGTAGATGCGTCGATCGTTGTGCCAGCCAACATTGACGAGTTGATAATGGTCGTGTTCAGTATCGAGGATGATTTGCCGATCGATGTCTGGTTGGCTCTTGCCTAGCGTTTGATAGGTCTTGAGAAGCTGCTGGATTGCACGACGGTATTGCTCTAGCTTTGCCATAAAACAAGCTCCTGTTTTTCTGGGTTGTAGACAATCAACTTCAGTTGGTTTTGTTGAACAACAGTTTGGGTAAAGGGAAGGGTGAAGAATGAGTCGTAGGTATCGACGGGAACAGCGAGGTAAAGAACTCGATCGCGCTCCTGTTGAGCCAAAATCGTCCGGTAGTTGATGAACTGCCCTAAAGCACCGTGAAATTCATAGATCTCAGACTGTCCCAGGAAGCTTTTGATCTCAACGGCTATTTTCTCATCGGCTCGGTCTGCTGCAACGAGGCGATCAGCTGCCAGATCGACGTAAAGTTCCACGTCGCCCCACTGAAGCTTGAGCGGATCAGCCGTGATGGTCCACCGCTCTTTCTCAAGGGCGACTTTAACAGCATTGTGGAATGCGTCTCTAGCAGACATGGCAAGGAAGGTGAAGTAATTTTATGATCGCCCAAGGGTTTCAAGGGTTTGTGATTGAGCCGTCGCCTGTATGGAATGGCGAGAAGATGAGGTTGAAGGCACCCGTGGCGACTTGGCGCTGAAGGAAGCGTACCATCCGAGCGCCATTGATGCGGTTGTTAGCGCTGCCGACGACTCTCGGCTTATAACCGGGCATGGCGGCAATGACAAGGTAAGGGTGTCGCGTAACACGCTCTTTGTCCGGATTAACACATTAAAGTCTTCTCCGACAGTAGCCAAAAGCTTTGTGCAGAAGTTTCTTCAGACTTATCTCCTTACATTTGAGAATGAGCACATTAAATGCCCAAACTCTACAACGCTGTCGGTAAACACTCAATTCGGACACTTAATGTATTAATTTCATCCAAAAACCTCCTGAGAGAGCACCGTGCCCAGGCGATCGCGCAACAGCTCCAACAGATGCTCATGGTCTACATAGCTGTTGGCACTCGCTAAAAACGTTCCCAGACTGGCACCCCAGTCAAAGCCTGCCCCAACATCACAACCTGCGGCGGCTTCCTGTCGCGCAAACTCCCGCGCCTCTGCCTCAGTAATTTTGAACTCCATCGGTTTCTCCCTGGTGGCTTGCTTACGTTACAGCCTGCTTTAAAGGTCTAGCTCATCCAACAACGACGCTCGACGGCAATACCACTCAAAATACGTCAAATTTTCCTTTGTTTCATCCGCACCACAGTCAATCATGCCCATCGTGCGATCAAAGCCCTCCGCCCCTGGCAACGCGTGTAGCCCC
>JACMKO010000567.1 GCA_014380065.1 Leptolyngbya sp. ES-bin-22
CACACGCTCCGCCACGGGACCGCTTACGGCGAGCACGGGCTTCCGCTCGAGCCGCCGTTCGGTCCCGCGGCCGCGGCCGCGGAAGAGTTTCTCGATCGTACCCGCGCGGAAGTGGCCGTCGAAATCACCTCGCTCAATCCCGCCACCGGCGAGCCCGCCATCTCGCACATTCGCTCGGCCTTTGCCCGCGGCATGCATGTCGTGACCGCCAACAAAGGGCCCATCGCCCACGCCTATAGGGCACTTTGCGGCGAGGCCCGAAGCGCCGGTGTCGAGTTCCGGTTCGAGTCCACTTGCATGGATGGCGCTCCTGTCTTCAACATGGTTCGAAACAACCTTCCCGGAGTGCGGATTCTTGGCTTCACTGGAGTCCTGAATTCGACGACTAAAATAGTTGTCGATGCGATGTGCCAGGGGCGATCGATGGAGTTCCCCCTCTCAATGGATTGAGTTCGCAGGTCAATAGATTGAGTTCCAGGGACGATTGATGGAGTGCGACGGTCAATCAGTGGCGATCTCAGCCCCCTTCCGTCCTCAAGCGATACTGCAATCGCCCAATCTATTTGTCTCGCCCCCGTTCTCCCCCTGCCCTACTTCTCCACCTCCGTCGCCAGCCATGCGCGCAGCACCTCGGCGATCGTCCACGCTTGAGCAATACAGCCCTGGGGCTTCATCGGTGCATCACCGTCAAAGATTTCGCTGAGATTACCCACACCATGCGTGTAAAACTGATTCGCCATCGGTTCTAAAAACGCACGGGCTTTAACGGGATCGCCGTAGACGCGGAGATGTGCCAAGACGAAGGGACCAATGAGCCAACCCCAGACCGTGCCCTGGTGATAGGCTCCGTCACGCTGACGTTGATCGCCGCCATAGGTGCCCTGGTAATGGGGATGGTTCGGATCGAGCGATCGCAGTCCGTGTGAAGTCAGCAACGTCCGTCCGCAAACATCCACCACGCCCTTTTGCTGCACGGCATTGAGGGGGCTTTCGGGGAGCGAAACGGCGAACAACTGATTCGGACGTAAGGACGCATCATCGCCATCGGGACCATCCAGGACATCGTAGCAGTAGCCCAGTTCGACATCCCAAAAGCGCGAGAAACGTGCCAGGGTGCGATCGGCCATTGCCTCGTACTCCTGGTGGGGTTTGCCGACGATGCGGGCAAGTTTGGCGATCGTCCGTAGCGCGTTGTACCACAGGGCATTCACCTCAATCGGCTTGCCAATGCGCGGTGTAACGACCCAATCACCTACTTTGGCATCCATCCAGGTTAACTGCACTCCCGTTTCGCCTGCATACAGCAGCCCATCGGCAGAATCGAGGTGAATGTTGTAGCGGGTGCCGCGACAATGCCAATCCACAATGTCTGCCAGCACCGGAAACAGGTCTTGCACCAAATCATCATCTTCCGTCACACCGTAGTAAGCGCGGATGGCTTCAAAGAACCACAGCGTCGCGTCTACGGTGTTGTATTCCGGCAGTTCACCCGCATCGGGGAAGCGATTGGGAATCATGCCTTGATTGACGTGTCGGGCAAAGGTTCGCAGAATCGATCGCGCAATTTCGGGGCGACCTGTGGCAAGGGTCAAACCGGGCAGGCTGATCATGGTGTCGCGTCCCCAATCGCTAAACCAGTGATAGCCCGCAATGATGGTTTTGCCGTGCGGTTCTTCGGGGGTCGATCGCCGCACAATAAATTGATCGGCTGCTAGCACTAGCTGATCGGCAAACGCAGGAATATCTTTTGTAGCAACGGGACGATTGCTGTGCCAGAGTCCTAACAACTTGTGTTCATAGGCACGACGGGTTCTGAGCGCGGTTTCGCCATCTCGTTCTAGCTTGCGCTCCGTACTCGCAACGAGCGTCAGTGCTTCTCCCGGTTGTAGCGTGGCTTGAAAGGTTGCGGCATGGAGATGATCGTCGCGATCGTTCAAACCTCGATCGCGCTCAGCGCTCAGTTCAAAGCCATAGTACCAGTCGTGGGCAGTTGTGACATCGGCACGATCGCTAGTGAGATAGAGCTGTGCAGCTTCTGGATAAGCAGAGATGTACACACCATTCTCGGCGGGTACAATAGTCATCCGCCACCCGTTGCCTACGGTGTTGCTGTGGTAATCTCGATAGTTCACCATTGCTTTCAGCGTCAGCATCAATGGCTGTGTAGCACGTAGCAGTTGATAGTGAATATAGGTTGTATTTGCACCGGGCTGCATCCACACACGCTTTTCTAGCAGTGCATCTGCGATCGCATAACGCCAAACAGGAATACTGCCGTCTAAGGAAAACTGCTCTAAGTGGCGGTAGCCGTGGGGACCAACGGTGCCGTCTGCCCAGCGGTTGGTATGAAGAGGGTAGAAGCGATCGCCATACAGTGCCGTATCATCTAGCTTTGCCAGCATGAGCGTGCGTCCCAGTGGTGGCTGCAACGCTGCGACCAGCAGCCCGTGGTAGCGTCGAGTGAGTAAACCCGCGATCGTGCCCGACGCGTAGCCACCTGTGCCGTTGGTGACCAGCCACTCGCGTGCGGCTACCTGGT
Organism: Leptolyngbya sp. ES-bin-22; assembly: GCA_014380065.1. Classification (GTDB taxonomy): domain Bacteria; phylum Cyanobacteriota; class Cyanobacteriia; order Leptolyngbyales; family Leptolyngbyaceae; genus Stenomitos. The sequence continues at coordinate 2,540 of JACMKO010000567.1, forward strand.
CAAAGTCGCCGCAGACTTCACGTCCGAAGTGTATCCCCATTGGCATGACTGCCTCTCCCTTGAAGTCTCCATCGCCCATTTTGCCTTATCCGCTCCTCGATCGTGGCGTTCTAGAAAAGTTTAAGGTTTAGGTCTGGGGCACTCAGCATAAGAGCCTTAAATTTTGCTGAGTACGGGGTAAAGTAAGGCTTATTCGGTTATGGAGAGCATTGGCTCATGATTAAATTTCCTTTCAAAGAGTGGCTGGTGCTAGCTGCAATGGCGATCGCCCTTGCCTTCTGTATCCATTTTCTTCAGGCAACACCTGCCCTTTCTGCAACTGGAGTGATTGCCACTGCGATTAGCCAACCCGACGCACCGCTGTTGGAACTCAACCCTGGAGCGATCGCCACCGCAGCTCAACCACCCAAGCTCGTGCCAGCCGTACTAGGTGGCAAGCAAGTCTACGTGCTGTACAGCACTCAACCAAATGATGTCATTCTTGTGCGCTGCTATCCCACCTATCAACCTGTTCTGAGCGTAAAACCAATGGGCGGACAACCAAGCCAGAAGGAAGGCACCCTGACGTGTAAGCCGAGTGGTGCGATGTAGGGAGGAGGAAAGGCTAAAGGCTAAAGGCTGAACTCAAAACTCAAAACTCCGAACTCAAAACTCTCACCTTTCCCCCTACCCCATTCTCTTCTCCAACTTCTGTGCCTGTTCTGACATGAATAGGTCGCAATTCACTGCATAATGGGTGCTCAGTTCTTTTATTCAACCGAGGCAGTCATGGGTCGCGCCAAAAAAGTTGTGCTGGCATATTCAGGCGGAGTTGATACCTCCGTTTGCATTCCCTACCTGATGCACGAATGGGGAGTGGAAGAAGTCATTACCCTTGCTGCTGACCTGGGGCAGGGTGATGAATTGGAACCCGTCCGTGAAAAAGCGCTGAAGTCTGGTGCTTCTGTTTCGCTGGTGGCTGATGCAACGGCAGATTTTGTGAAAGATTACGCCTTTCCTGCGATTCAGGCGAATGCGCTGTACGAAAATCAGTATCCGCTTTCGACCGCGTTGGCGCGACCGCTGATTGCCAAGTTACTGGTGGATGCTGCCGCAGAGTATGGTGCCGATGCGGTGGCGCACGGCTGTACCGGGAAGGGAAATGATCAGGTGCGCTTTGACGTGGCGATCGCTGCCCTCAACCCTAACATCAAGGTGCTAACACCAGCGCGAGAGTGGGGCATGAGCCGTGAAGAAACGATCGCCTACGGGGAACGGTTTGGCATTGAATCGCCCGTCAAAAAATCGTCGCCCTACAGTATTGATAAGAATTTGCTGGGTCGCGCGATCGAGGCGGGACCGCTAGAAGATCCCTGGACGGAACCACCAGAGGATGTTTATACCATGACGGCAGCGCTTGCCGATGCGCCCGACCAGCCCGAATATGTGGAAATTGGCTTTGAGCAAGGGATTCCCATCAGCCTGAATGGCAAGGCGATCGAGCCAGTGGCGCTGGTGACAGCACTCAACCAGATCGTCGGTGCCCACAGCGTGGGACGCATCGACATGATTGAAAACCGCCTGGTGGGGATCAAATCGCGCGAAGTCTACGAAACGCCTGCCCTGTCCGTGCTGATTCAAGCGCACCGTGATTTAGAAAGCCTGACCCTTACGCCCGATCTCATCCACTACAAGCGCGGCATCGAAGACACCTATTCCAAGCTGGTCTATAACGGTCTCTGGTATAGCCCCCTGCGCGATTCGCTGGATGCGTTTGTGAAAAAGAGCCAGGAGAGAGTGACAGGCACAGTACGCCTCAAGCTGTTTAAGGGCAACTCGATCGTCGTTGGGCGCAAGTCAGCCTACTCCATCTACAGCCCTGAACTGGCAACCTACGGCGCTGAAGATACCTTCGACCACAAAGCGGCAGAGGGCTTTATCTACGTCTGGGGTATGCCTACGCGCGTTTGGGCACAGACGGGACGACAGTAGAAATTGACGCAAACCTCGGAGGTTTCAACAAGAGTCAAGCATCGCCATCCAACGCAGTTGCTTAAACCTCTGAGGTTTTGATTAAGTCTTACCCACGCTCGATTAGGATAGCTTCAGAGCAAAGACAAGGAAGCTGGAATCGAAGGGAGCATGGTGGAGCAGACATCGCAAACCGAAATGACCGAGCTTCCTGCCTCTAAGGAAAAGGGCTTGCTCGATCGCATCAAAAGAATACTGAGTCCCTTTAAGCGCGATCGCTGGCTTGCTGTTACTGTCTATGGCTCTCTCACAACGATCGGTTTAGCGATCGGTACACTGGCTTGGAACTGGTCAGACCTGCAAACCAATCCCTCAGAGCAGTCCAAGCGAAAATTTGACGCGTCTCTGAGTGTCGTTAGTACCG